>JACQVE010000130.1 GCA_016209965.1 Gemmatimonadota bacterium
GAGCGGCATTTTCTGGGACTGGTAGCGGCCTCGGGGCTGCGGTTGAGGCGAGTGGTGGAGAGCATCCCCCACGACTATCTGCGTCCGGTCTTGAGGGAGCCGGTCCCGGCGCGCACATACGTGTGCGAGGTTGCGTGAGTGGCGTCGTGCGGACCGCTGGGCAGCGCACTCGTCGCCGACTGGTCGAAGTCTACGGCGCGTTGCTCTCCGGGCTGGACCTGCCCCCTGTGCTGGTGGACATAGGCGCGTCCGGCGAGCCGCCCCGCATCTGGGACGACATTGCGCGCCTGTCGCTGTACCTGGGGTTCGATCCGGACTTCCGGGGTTCGGAAGTGGGGCGGGGCCGCTTCCATCGTGTGCTGATGGTGCCCAGGGCGGCGCAGGCGGCGGAAGGCGCGGGCGAGGCGCTGTTCTACTTCACGGCGAGCCCGTACTGCTCGAGCACGTTGAGGCCGGACCTGGATTCGCTGGGCGAATTCCTGTTTGCGGACCGGTTCGCCGTACAGCATGAGGGATCCGTGCCGGCGGAGAGCTTGAACTCGGTGCTGGAGCGCCTGAGGCTCGACCGGATCGACTGGTTCAAGACGGATTCGCAGGGCACTGACCTGCGTCTCTTCGAGAGTCTGCAGCCCCAGGTTCGCTGCCGTGTATTGGCGGTCGACCTGGAGCCCGGTCTGATCGACGCTTACCAGGACGAGGATCTGTTCATCGATGCCCACCGCGCACTGGTAGGGCACGGGTACTGGCTCTCGGACCTGAAGGTCTGCGGCGCGGTCCGGATGCGGCGGTCGAGCCTCGCCGCAGCGCGCTCCCTCGTGCCAGAGCTGGACGAGCAGACGCTCGAGGCGCGGGGTAAGAAGAGCCCGGCGTGGTGCGAAGCTCGGTATCTGCGCACCATCGCCTCGCTGCGACCAGGCGGCGGCACACGGCGCGATTACGTCCTGCTCTGGGTCTTTGCCACACTGGACGGCCAGTTCGGCTTTGCCTTCGATGTAGCACTGGAATACGAGCAGACGTTCGGCGCGGACGGCGTCTCGGAGCGGCTGAAACGCGAGGCGCTCGCGCAGCTCGCTGCTCCGCCGCACGGGCGAGTGGCGCGCGCCGCCCGCCGGCTGATCCCCTCGCCTGCACGGCGATGGGCCAGGCAGCTCCTGGCCTAGGTCGAGGCGCAGTGGTGGAGTCCGGGCTTGCCGGCGCGTCCGTTGTGATCACGGGCGGGCTCGGTTTCATCGGTTCGGCGCTGGCGCGCCGGCTGGTGGAGCTGGGCGCGCGCGTGCTGCTGGTGGACAGCTTGATCCCCGAGTACGGCGGCAACCTGTTCAACATCCGCGGGATCGAGGACAGGGTCCAGGTCAATATCTCGGATGTCAGGGATCCGCATAGCTTGCGCTATCTGGTGCATGGGCGGGATTACCTTTTCAACCTGGCGGGGCAGACGAGCCATCTGGACTCGATGGTCGATCCGTATACCGACCTGGAGATCAATTGTCGGGCGCAGCTCACGATCCTCGAGACCTGCCGCCACCATGGTCCTGCCATCAAGATCGTCTTTGCCAGCACGCGCCAGGTCTACGGCCGGCCGGAGTCACTCCCGGTCGACGAGGAGCACCCACTGCGGCCCGTGGACGTGAACGGGATCAACAAGATGGCTGGGGAGTGGTACCACATCCTCTACCACAGGGTGTACGGCTTGCGCGCGTGCGCCTTGCGCCTGACCAACACTTATGGACCACGCATGAGGGTCAAGGACGCGCGGCAGACGTTCCTGGGCTACTGGGTCCGGCTGCTGCTTGAGGGGCAGCCGTTCGAGGTTTGGGAGGGCGCGCAGCTAAGGGACTTCACCTACGTGGATGACGTTGTGGATGCTCTGCTGCGTGCGGCCGTCACACCGGCGGCTGATGGCGCCGTGCTTAACCTCGGGGGCGACCGCGTGGTGAGCCTGCAGGAGCTGGCGGAGCGGCTGGTGGCGATCCACGGCCGGGGCGAATACCGCTTGTGCAGCTTCCCCCCGGAGCGGAAGCGTATCGACATCGGGGATTATTACGCGTCCTACGGGCGAGCGGAACGGGTCCTGGGATGGCGGCCGGCGGTCGCCCTGGAGGAAGGGTTGGGCCGCACGCTGGCCTTCTACCGCGAGCACCTGAAGGAGTATGTCTGAGGTTGCAGTGCGGCGGCGCGCTTCCATCCCGCAATGCGACCCGGGTGCATCCTACCGTGCCCACAGGGCGGAGATCGATGGCGCGGTGGCGCGGGTGCTGGAAAGCGGCTGGTACATCCTGGGCGCGGAGGTGGAAGCGTTCGAGCGGGAATTCGCGGCCTACGCGGGTGTCAGGCACGCCATCGGGGTGGCGAGCGGGACGGACGCGCTCGAGATCGCGCTGCGGGTGTGCGGAGTCAAGGCAGGCGATGTCGTCCTCACAGTGTCGCATACAGCCGTGGCCACGGTGGCGGCGATCGGGCGGTGCGGTGCCGTGCCGTTCCTGCTGGATGTGGAGGCCGGGCGTCAGACTCTGGATGCGGGCCGGCTGGCGAGCGTGCTGGCGGGGCGGGGGGTGCCTGCGGAGCTTCGGCGCCGGTTTCGGGCCGTAGTACCGGTGCACCTGTACGGTCAGCCGGCGGACATGCCTGGCATCATGGAGCTCGCTCGCCAGCACGGGCTGGCGGTGGTGGAGGACTGCGCTCAGGCGCACGGGGCGGCGTTGGACGGGCGGTGTGTGGGGGCGTGGGGGAGTGCTGGGGCCTTCAGTTTTTACCCCACCAAGAACCTGGGCGCCTTCGGGGACGGGGGGCTCATCGTGACCGACGATGCGCAACTGGCGGAGCGGGTCCGGCTGCTCCGGCAATACGGGTGGAGGGAGCGGTATATCAGCCGGGTAGTGGGCGTGAACAGTCGACTGGACGAGGTGCAGGCGGCGGTGCTGAGGGTCAAGCTGAGCCACCTGAACCGGGAGAACGAGGTCAGGCAGGCGCTGGCCGCGGAGTATGCCCAGGAGCTAAGTAGCACCTCACTGCTGCTGCCCCACCCGACAGCCGGGGCCAGGCATGCTTACCACCAGTATGTGGTCCGCACGCCCGCACGGGACGCGCTGCAAGCCTACCTGGAGCGGCGCGGAGTGGGGACGGCCATCCACTATCCGGTGCCCGTGCACCGGCAGCCGGCGTACCGGGGCCGCGTGGCTCTCGGGGATTCGCTGGCCACGACGGAACAATTAGCCGCGCAGATCCTGAGCCTGCCCTTCTACGCGCAGCTCGGCTCGGAGGCTGTGGCGACAGTGGCCGGGCATATCCGCGACTGGGAAGAGCGCGGGCGCCCCGCGGCGTAGCCAAGATGCGTCACTTCTGCACCTATTTCGACCGCAACTACCTGGTGCGGGGGTTGACGCTGTACCGTTCGCTGGAGCGGTGGGCTGGCCCGTTCACGCTCTGGGTGCTGTGCTTCGACGAGGCCACGTACCAGACACTGCGGCGGCTGGGGCTCGCCTGTCTCCGGCCCGTCACGCTGGAGGCATTTGAGGACAACGAGCTGCGCGCGGTGAAGCCGACCCGCTCGCGGGTCGAATACTTCTTCACCTGCACACCGTCGTGGCCCCGCTACCTGCTCCAGCGATTTCCCGAAATCGAGCTGCTCACCTACCTCGACTCGGACGTCTTCTTCTTTAGTGATCCGGAGCCGATCTACCGGGAGCTGGGGGCGGGCTCCGTGCTGATCGCAGGCCATCGCTTTCCCCCGTTTCTGCGACACCTGGAGGAGACCACGGGCGTCTACAACGTGAGCCTGATGGCCTTCCGAAACGACGTGCCTGGGAGGGGCTGCCTCACCTGGTGGCGGGAGCGGTGCCTGGAGTGGTGCTTTGACCGTGCAGAGGCGGGCCGCTACGCGGACCAGAAATATCTGGACGACTGGCCCACGCGCTTCCCCGGCGTGAAGGTGTTGCGGCACAAGGGTGCGGGGCTCGCGCCCTGGAACTGGATGAACTACGAGATCGCAGCCGATGGCGAGCGGATCACGGTAGATGGCGAGCCGCTCGTGGTCTACCACTTCCATCATTTGAAGGTGCTCAACCGCTGGCTGTACGACCCGTGCTTGAGCTATTACCAGGTCATGCCGCCGCCACTGCGCCGCCTGCTTTACGCGCCGTACGTGCGGGCGTTACGCGCGACGCGAGCCTGGCTGCGGCGGGCCGGTCTGTCAGCGCAGCTCGCCGGGCCGAACGAGCGGTTGGGCGACTATTCCTGGCGCACGGGCGTGAAGAGCGTGTTGGGCCGGAGCGTGCTGGTCGCGGTCGGCCCCTTTGTGCTCTGAGAGCGAAATGCTCACGGTTTTCGCCGTGCCTAAGCCGTTCCAGGGCGAGTTCGCGGTCATCCAGCGGAACGCGATCGGGAGCTGGACGCGGCTGGAGCCCGCTCCCGAGGTGATCCTGTTCGGCCAGGAGCCGGGTACGGCGGCGTTGTGCGACGAGTTGGGGCTCGGGCACGTGGGGGAGGTGGCGGCTAACGAGGCCGGTACGCCGTTCCTGAACGATGTTTTCGCGCGGGCGCAGGCCTCGAGCCGTCACGAGCTGCTGTGCTACGTGAACGCGGACATCATTCTGCTGGGCGACTTCATGGCGGCTCTGGCCCGGTTGGGGAATGCTACTGCGCCGTTCCTCGGCGTGGGCCAGCGCTGGGAGCTCGAAGTGCGCGAGCTGCTGGACTTTTCCCGGCCGGCTTGGGAGGCGGAGTTGCAAGCGCGGCGGCGATCTGGCGGCGAGCTGGCCGGCTTCACGGCGATCGATTACTTCCTCTTCCATCGTGGGTTCTATGCGGAGATGCCGCCTTTCTTCGTGGGACGTCCCGCATTCGACTGGTGGCTGATCCACAGCGCCTTGAGCCGCTCGGCGCGGGTGATCGACTTGACGCCATCGGTGACGGCGATCCACCAGCGGCACGCGGGCGGGCCGCTGCGGGAGCGGATCTGGTTCGAGGCGGAGATCCGTCACAACCTGGCGCTCTATCGCGTAGCCTGGACGAATCTCTACGACGCGACGCACGTCCTGACCCCTGGTGGGCTGCGGCCGCTGCGCTGGCGCAAGCTAAGGAAGGCGTGGTGGAGGGTGCAGTGGCGGTACTTGAATACCATGAGGCAGGCGGCAGCATCCTTACGCCGCCGACTCAGGGGCCAGTGGGCCGCGCCAGCGGAGCGGTGAGGCTGGCGGGCTGCGGCGTGCAGTCAGGGCGTGCGGCTACCTTGTGACAGCTAGCTCGAAGGGGACAATCCCGGAGGGGGCGCTGGCCGGGAAACGTCCGGCAGGTGTCGCGGCCTTGCCTTCGGTTTCGATCATTATCCCCACCCGTGACCGCCCAGGGAGTCTACGGCGCTGCCTCGATTCACTATGCCGGCAGAGCGCGGCTGGCTCGATGTTCGAGATTCTGGTGGTGGACGACGGATCGGGGGCGGCGACGCGCAGGGTGGTAGAGGAAATGCGCGGCTGGCGCGGCCAGCAACTGCGCTACCTGAACCAGCCTGAACGGGGCGCCAACGCGGCGCGCAACCGTGGAGTCGGCGAGGCGCAGGGGGAAGTGGTTGTGCTGGTGGACGACGACGTGGTCGCGCCGCCCGACTGGCTGCGGCTGCTGCTCGAAGGGCTGCAGGCCAGGAGCTGTGACGCAGTGACGGGCCCCGTCCGGCTGCGGCTGCACGGGTCCAGCCCGGTGCGGCATGAGGGTGAGCTGGCGGCGTATCTCACGGGTGTGGCCGAGCCGGCGACCGCCTGGCCAGTGGGTGGGGGCGTAGTGCCGGTCTCATGCAACATGGCCGTGTGGCGGCGCGTCTTTGACCGGGCGCTTTTCGACGTCTCGGTCAGTCCGCCGGTTGAGGAGGTCGATTGGTCGTTGCGGGCGGGGGCCACGGTGGCGTTCCTGCCGGCAGCGTGGTTGTGGCACGAGAAGGGGCGGGAAGCGCTACGCGTGCCGGCGCTGCTCCGGCTGGCTGCGCGCCGGGGGCAGGAGCGCGGCTGGTGGCTGCGGGCGCGACAGGCGCTGCCTCTGGGCCAGCGGCTCCGCCTGGCGGGGCGAGCCTTGCTCACCACGGGGCGCTCCTTCGGGCATGCCGTGCGGCAGCGCTGCTGGGGCGGCGCGCTGACCGCGGTGGGCGAGCTGAGCTGCGGCCTGGCCCTGCTCGGCCTGCTGGACCAGCGGCGGGTGTAGCTGGGACGTGGTGAGCGACGTGCTCCGGGATCGCGGCGTCGCGTTGCTTGCGCCACGGTCGGCTGTCCTCGGCTACGATCCATGCGGCGGCTCGGAAGTGGTTCTGTGGGAGGACGCCAGAGCGCTGCAAGCGGCTGGCGTCGCGGTACGCGTGTACGCGCACGGTGCGGCGAACGGCGCGAGCGTCATCACGATCCCGGTGCGGACGCGGGCGCGTCTCGTCACTTCTCTGGAGTATTGCGGCCGCTTCGTGCGCCGCGAGCGGCATGCGGTTCTGCTTGCCTACAATGAGCCAAGCGTGGCCGGCCTGGCGCCGGACCGGACCGTGGTACGTTTCGATTGGGCGACGGCGCTGCCGCGTTACTGGAGCTGGCCTGCCTGGCGCGGGCGCTTCGGCCGCGCGACCTACTTGTTCCCGAGCGCCAGTCAGCGCGAGGTGCTGCTGGCGGACCATCCGGGGTTTCCCGCTGCCTCGGCCGTGGTCCTGGCCAACGCGGTGGATCTGGACTTTTTCCGTCCCTCCGCCCGGCCCGATGGGCGACCGGTACGGATCGGCTTTACCGGGCAATGGTCGCCGGAAAAAGGACTTGGTGTTCTGCTGGATGCCTGGGTGAAGCTGGGCACGGAATTCCGAGACGCAGAGCTATGGATCGCCGGGGGTCCGCTGCTGTGGAAGCGGGACGGCGTGGCACCTGGAGCGGAGGAGCTGGGCGCGCGGGTTGCCGCCGTTTCGCAGCAAGACACCCGGGTGCGGGTTGCTGGGGAGCTACCACGCCAGGAGATGCCGGGGTTCTGGAACGCCGTTGATGTAGCTGTGGTGCCGTCACTGAGGGAGTCCTTCGGGCTGCAGGCGCTCGAGGCAATGGCGTGCGGCGTGCCCGTGGTAGCCAGTGCGGCGGGCGGGTTGCGGGAAGTTGTTCGAGACGGAGAGTGCGGGCTGCTGATTGAGCCCGGGGATCCGGCAGCGCTGGTGGAGGCGCTGGGTGGCATCATGCGGAATCCGGAGCTACGCATTCGGCTGGGTCAGGCCGCCCGGCGCCGCGCGGAGCACTACTCCCTGATGCCGCGAGCTGCCAAGCTGTTGCGTCTGCTTGGACATGTAGCCGAGGGCGCCCGGCGGCCGTGAGGTCGAAAGCGGTGCTGGCCTCACTGACCCGGTCGCGGCCGCTGCGCATGGGTTACGAAGCGGCGGCGCGCTTGCCGCTGCTAGGGCCAATGGCCCGTAGCCTGGCGCGCCGTGCCCTTCCCTACGACGCCAGGCTCTGGTTCGAAGTTGCGGCGGGCCCGGCGCAAGGGCTCTGGCTCCGGCTCAATCCGCGTTACGAGACAGACTACTGCGATGGCGCTTACGAGGCGCGGCTGCAGGCATTTCTCGGCGACGCGCTGCGGCCCGGTGACGTGGTCTATGACGTCGGTGCGCACATCGGCTTCTTCAGCTTGCTGTGTGCGCGGCTGGTAGGCGCGTCGGGACGCGTTCTGGCCCTGGAAGCCGACCCGGAGAACGCGGCCCGGCTGCGTGAGCACGCCGAGCGCAACCGGCTGCGCCAGATCGAAGTACTCGAGGCGGCCGCCTGGTCGGCTGCAGGGCGCCTGCGCTTCGTCCGGTCACAGGCGCGTTCCAGTCGCAACACCGGCGCCGTACTTGGTCGGGGTGATGGGCCGGGGGGAGAGGAGGTGGTCGAGGTAAGGGCCGTGTGCCTGAACGATCTGCTACCGGGCGGCCCGGAGCCGCGGCTGCTGAAGATCGATGTCGAGGGGGCCGAGACGGACGTGCTGCGTGGGGCCACGATGCTTCTGGCGTCTGCTCGGCCGCTGATCCTGTGCGAGGTGCACACCCCGGAGAATCTGGAGGCCGTGGCGAGGCTGCTGCGCGGGTTCGGCTACACCCTCCGTGTTCTGAACCCGGGGAACCCGGCATTCCCCGCGCATTACGAGGGCAGGCCGTAGCCTGCCATGAGCCGGCCCGCAGCAGAGGTTGGGCTCGCCAATCGAGCGCGGGAGCTGATTGCCCTACTGGGGCGGCGGGACATGCCGACAGACGCGCTGGAGGATTACTGTCACTGGCTGGCTCAGGGGCTTGAGCGACAGGGATTTCGGCTTCGGGTGGAGCGCTTGCCGTGGGCGGAGCGCGGGTGGCTCGAAGCGCTGAGCTTGTTGTGGCGAGAGCGGAGCGCGTGGCGGGGGCGTTGGGTGCTCGTGCAATACACGGCGCTGCAATGGTCGAAGCGCGGGTTTCCCGCCGGCCTGCTGGCAGCCATGGCGGTGCTGCGGTGGTGCGGCGCGCGGCCCGTCTTGATCCTGCACGACCCCTTAGCGTTCCGGCTGCGTGTGAACGTCGGTCCGGCGCGACGAACGGTGGACCGGCTTCGGGGGTGGTGCCAAGGCGGGGTGATGCGTGGGGCGCATCATTTGGCGGTACGGTCGGTTTCGACACTGCCCGTCCCGGAGATCACCTGGCTCTGGCGCGGCGGCAAGACGTTGTTCAATCCGGTGGGCGCGAACATACCACAGTGCCAGCAGTGCGTGGGGGAAGAGCGGCCGGACGCGCCCTCGGAAGAGGAAGGTGGCCAGGCTCCGGGGCAGGCGGCTGCCCGTCGTCCACAAGTAGCTGTCTTCGGCGTGACCACAGGCCCATTGCTGCAGCGCGATCTCGACGCACTGGTAGGGGCGGTGGCATCTGCGGCACGCGCCGTCGGCCCGCTCCGACTCACGGTCTTCGGCAGGGGCGCGCACCAGGCCGAGGCGCCGCTCAGGCGGCGGCTGCAAGATGTGGACGTCGAGCTCAAGTTCCTCGGATTGCTCACGCCTGAGGAGGTATCGCGTCTCCTGGGTTCGGCGGACGTGATGCTCTTCGTGCGCGGGGGCGTCTCGAGCCGGCGGGGTAGCGCGGTAGCCGCCCTCGCGTGCGGCCTGCCTATCGTCGGATATGCTAGCGAAGAGACGGCTCCTCCTATGACTGAAGCCGGTGTCGTTTTGGTGCCGGAAAACGATACCCGCGCGCTGGGCGAAGCGCTGGCCCGCGTGCTGGCGCAGCCGGAGCTGCGCCAGACATTGCGCTGCAGGACTCGAAGCGTGTTCGAAAAGTGGTTCCACTGGGAGCGCGTGGCGCTGCGCATGATGCAGCACCTGGAAGCGGCCGAGGCGGCCGGGGTGTGGTGAAAAAAGTCCTTCTTTATTCGCATTACTTCTCGCCGGCCGTCGGGGGTGCAGAGCGGTTCGTCGAGCTCCTGGCATCGGGGCTCGTGCGCGAGGGCCACCATGTGGTAGTGGCCACGGCGACCCCGCCCTCGAAGGTCGTTAGCACGGCGTTTCCCTTCCGGGTGGTGCGCCAGCCTGGTGCGGCTGCGCTCTGGCGGCTGATCCGCAGCTCGGACATGGTGCAGCTCGCGGGTCCGGCTTTCCTGCCCTTGATGCTGGCACTGCTACAACGGAAACCCGTTGTCGTCGAGCACCACGGTTACCAGGCAGTTTGCCCCAACGGCCTGCTGCTCTACGAGCCGACCAAGGCTGTGTGCCCCGGGCACTTCGTGGCGCGGCGCTATCACAAGTGTTTGCGCTGTAACGCAGCGGAGCGGGGGTGGCTGGGCAGCGTCCGGCTGCTTCTGGCGGCTTTCCCGCGGCGCTGGATGTGCCGGCGGGTCGCCGCCAACGCCCCGATCTCCGCCCACGTGGATAAGCGCCTCGGGTTGCCGCGCTCGCGTGTGATCTATTACGGGGTGCCGGATGGCCGCACCCGTGCCGCCAACTCGAGCGGGTGCAGCGCCGCCGCGGCGAACTTGGAGCAGGCTGGGCGGCGCGCGGACTCCCCGGGGGGCCGCAGCGATGTCCCTGAAGCGGGCTCGCGCCGACCTCGCCAGTTCGGCTACGTGGGCAGGCTGGTGAGCGAAAAGGGTCTACCCCTGTTGCTGCTCGCGGGTCAGCGGCTGCACCAGGAGGGGCTGGAGTTTCACCTGTTCTTCATTGGCGACGGGCCCGAGCGCCCCGCCCTGGAGGAGCTCACCGATCGTCTGGGGCTGCGGGATCGTGTCACGTTTACCGGGTTTCTGCAGGGAGAGTCGCTGGATCGTGCGCTGTTCGACCTGGATGCCGTGGTCATGCCCTCCATCTGGGAAGAGACGGCCGGGCTCGCGGCCATGGAGCACATGATGCGCGGCCGGCCCGTCATCGCTGCGGACATTGGCGGGCTCGGTGAAGTGGTGGGAGAGGCTGGTCTGATGTTCCCGCCTGCGGATGTGGGCGGGCTGACCCGGCGCCTGCGGCAGATCGTGGAGGGACGGGTGCTGGTTGATGAGCTTGGACGGAGCGCCCGGGAACGTGCGCTGCGAGTATTCGGGCAGCAGCGCATGGTTGGCGAATACGCGGCCCTTTACCATCTGCTGCGCGAGAAGTCCAGTCTCACCTGAGCAGATCGTTGGCTCATCTCGTCGACCGAGCCGGGGCGTGGATACGCCAGACATCCCTCCGTTGGAGCCTGTCTACGTTGAGCGCGGCAGCGGAGGTGGGTGCACGTCGACTCGCCTCCGCGGCGCTGGCGCTGACCGGCATCATTGCCGCGACCATGTTCGGGCATTGGATGTCACTGAAGGGATCACCCCTCGTTCTGGTGGCCCTTATCGCCCTCGCCGTGATCATCGCGGCGGCGCTGGCGGTGGTGACGAACTGGCGGCTCGGCCTTTACACGTCCCTGCTATGGCTGACATTCGAGGACCTGCCTCGCAAGTTTCTCGGCAACAACATGGTCATCTACTTCGGGAAGGACCTGCTCCTGGTGCTGGTCTACGTCGCGTTCGCCTGGGCGGTTCTGAGCCGGCGGATGCGGCTGCTTCGCGTTCCGTTTGCCGCTCCACTGCTCATTTTCGTGTGGTTCGGCGCGCTCCAGGTGTTCAACCCGAATTCGCCCAGCTTGCTGTACGGCTTCTTGGGTCTTCGTCTGTATTTCTTTTATATCCCACTCGTGTTTATCGGTTACGCCCTCATCCGCACGGAGCGCGATTTGCGCCAGTTCCTGAGCGTCAATCTAGCGGTTGCCAGCATAGTCGCGCTGCTGGGCATCCTGCAGGCGGTGGTGGGCCCGAGCTTCCTCAATCCCGAGGTTCTGCCCGTGCATCTGCGAGGAATGGGTGCAAGCCGGTTCGTGCCCAGCACGGGCGAGGCGATCACCCGGCCGACCTCGATCTTCGTGAGTGATGGGCGGTTCGCGTGGTATGTGCTGCTCATGTTCCTGCTCGCCCTGGGTACCAGTGGGTACCAGTTTCTCAGGGGTGGGGTTAGAGGGAAGGCGGTATTTGCGGGGTTGGCGACGTCTACTGTTGCCGTGTTGCTGAGCGCCTCGCGGGGGGTGCTTCTGGTAGCCGGCGCGAGTGCCGTTGCGCTGGCGATCGGAGTGCATTGGGGGCTGCGGCGGGCAATGTGGGCTCGAGTCCGCGTATCGAGCGTACTACGGCGGGCCGGCATCGCGATGGGCGTTGGCCTGACGCTCATCGTTCTCATGTTTCCTCACCAGGTCTGGCTGCGCGCGGCGCTGTTTGCAGAAACTATGCTTCCGGGTGGTGTGCAGAGCCATCAACTGCTGTGGCGGCTCTGGCATTATCCCGTATTGAACTTTGTGAATGCGTTCGGGTTTCCCAACTGGCTGGTGGGTAACGGCATTGGCACGGCGTCTTTGGGAGTGCAATACGTTTCGTCGATTTTCCGTGTAGGGAGTCTGGGTGGCTGGGTGGAGAGCGGGTATGGGACGCTGGTCGTCGAGATGGGCGTGCTCGGTCCACTGATCTGGCTGATGTGGAGCTCTGCTTATGTCTACGCCTGTGGCAGAGTCGTGATGCGGCTGCGAGGGACTGCATTCTTCCCGCTCGGGCTGGCGATCGCGTGGTTCGGCTTTCTGCTGCTGTTCCCGTTCACGTTCATGGGGATGCAGCCGTACCAGAACTATATCTTCAACGCCTATTTGTGGTTGCTGACAGGCGTATTGTACCGCTTGCCTCAGCTCGCAATTCAGTCGGAGCTTGATGCGGAGCGGCGAGCTCAGGCGGGCGGCCCGGCGCGAGCCGGCTACGCCAAGGCTCATGAGGCCGGGCGCCGGGCGGCCGATGGGCGAGCGCTTGGGGGCGAACTTCCTGGTTAGGACGTTGTTGCCCCGGGTAGCTGTGGTCTCGCCGTTCCTGGACCGCAGGCACGGGGCGGAGCGGGCGGTTGTCGAGTGTGTCTCGCGGCTTTTCCCCTTCTTCGAGTTCCACCTCTACAGTCAGCGCGTCGAGGATCTGGACCTGTCTCACGTGGTCTGGCGGCGAGTGCCGGCGCTGCGTGCTCCCCACCTGATGGCGTATGTGTGGTGGTTCGTGGCAAACCAGCTCATGCGCCGGTTCGACCGGTGGTTTCGCCGGGTGCGCTTTGATGTGGTGTTCTCTCCGGGGATCAACTGTTTGGATGCGGACGTAGTGAGCGTACACGTTGTGTTTCGGGAGTTTGCCAGCCGGATGCGCGCCGAGCTTCGGCTCTCGGGTCATCCTCCGGCCGCCTGGGCGCGGCTGATTCACAGGCGGTTCTACTACGCCTTGATTTCCGGATTGGAAGGTCGCGTCTACAGCAGAAAGCGGCTGCGGGCGGCCGCCCCGTCGGGGAAGGTGCGTGACGAAATCCAACGTCA
>JACQVE010000131.1 GCA_016209965.1 Gemmatimonadota bacterium
AATTCGGCGCCGATCAGATCCAGCGCGCAGGTCTCGCTGGCCGCCACATAGCCGCCATCCTTGCGACCCAGCACCAGCGGCCGGAAGCCCCAGGGGTCGCGCGCCACGTACAGCGTATCGCCCACCGTGATCAGTACGGAGAAGGCGCCCTCGAGCCGCGAAAGGGCGTCCCGGATCTGCTCTTCCACGGTGTCCGCCCGGGAGCGCGCAATAAGGTGGACGATCACCTCCGAGTCGATGCTCGACTGGAAGAGCGCTCCCTCGCCCACCAGCTCCTCGCGTACCGTCAGCGCATTGGTAATGTTGCCGTTGTGCACCAGCGCCAGATCGCCCTGGCGGTAGCGGACCACCAGCGGCTGTGCGTTGTGCAGCCCGGGGCCGCCAGCCGTCGAATAGCGCGTGTGGCCGAGCGCGGTCCGGCCGCGCAGGCGGCCGAGCGTCGCGGCGTCGAAGCCCTCGGCGACCAGGCCGGCCACCCTTTCCAGACGTGCGCTGCCGTCCTGGACCGCGCAGATGCCCGCGGCCTCCTGGCCCCGGTGCTGCAGCGCGTAGAGGCCCAGGAACGCCAGCTCGGCGGCGTGGTCGATGCCGGATACCGCTACGATCCCGCACATGGAAAGGCTGCGCTGGCTGCGACGGACCGGGCTGCGCTCAATCCGCTCCCTCGGCGATGGTTAGAGGCCCTGCTCGACCGTAATGCTCTACCCTTCTGCACTTACGGCGGTCCGCCTGGGCACGGACCAGGCCGGGCGGCCTGCTCGCACGCGGCCTTCACCCCAGCCACCGCTCGAGCCGCTCGGCCTCGAAGCGGTGCTTCTCCCTGAGGTGGGCAGGGGCGGCGCCGGCGATGCGGACGGCGGGCGCGGGCTGGGCGTAGAAGTCGCCCTCCACCAGTGCCGCCTGGTTGCCGCCCATCTCGATGAAGCAGGCGCCCCTGCCGTCGAAGCTGGGCGGTGCCGCGGCGGCGCCCAGGGCGGCGGCGATCTCCTGGGCCACGACCTGGGCCTGGGCCTCGGCGAAGATGCCCGCCTTGGGCAGCGCTGTGGCATTGGCGAGCGGGATGTGAGTGACATCGCCCACGGCCCAGACGCCCGGGTGCTGGGTGGCCAGGGTGCGCGCGTCCACGGGAATCCAGCCGCCCTCGCCCCCGAGCCCGCTCTCCTGAACCATGCGGGGCGGGGCGTGAGGCGGGACGATGAGGGCGACGTCGCAGGGGAGCTCGCCGTCGTCAAAGACAATGCGGCCCGCCTCGAGCTGCTCGACCTTGCGGCTCACGTGGTGCTCGATGCCGCGGATGCCGAACTGCTCGGCGACCCAGCGCGCGCCCTCGGGGCCGGCGTTGGGCAGGAGCGCGGGCTGGAGGGTGGAGAAGAAGATGTGGAAGCGGCTGCGCAGGCCGCGCTCGCGGAAGCGGTCGTCCAGCAGCATGGCCGCTTCGTAGGGCGCGGGCGGACATTTGTAGGGCAGGCCGGCGATCGCTACCGCGATGCGGCCGCCATCCAGGTCCGCTAGCCGGCGGGCGGCGGCTTCGACCGAGGCGGCGTCGTACAGGTTGAAGCCGTGCTCCTCGAGGCCGGGCACGCGCTCGGGACGGGGCTCGGCCCCCAGCGCGACGACGATGTAGTCGGCTTCGAAGGCGCCCTCGTTGGTCTCGACCCGCCGGCGCACCGGGTCAATGGACCGGATCTCGGCCTGGACGAAGCGGATGCCGCGCGCGGCGAGTCGCGCGAGCGGGCGGCGGCCTTCCTCGAGGGTGGCCCGGCCGATCAGCACCCACAGTTTGCGCAGGCCCATGAAGAAGCCGTCCCGCCGCTCGAGCAGCAGGACCTCGTGGGCGGGGCCGAGCAGCCGGGCGAGCTCGGTCGCCGCGGCCAGCCCGCCGAAGCCGCCGCCCAGGATCAGAGTCCGCGTTGCCATGCGGCACCTCTCCCTTCAAATTTCCTCGCGCATGGGATCATAGGTCGCGGCCTCCGGCTGCACAACGCAGGCGGGCCTGGCGCTTGCGCCACTCCTCGAAGGACAGTGGCAGGTGCCTGGCCAAGCAACCTGGAAGGGAGGGAGGGGCAATGGCGCAGCACGTTTACAAGATCACCGAGATCACGGGCTCTTCGCCCGAGGGCGTCGAAGACGCCGTGCGTACGGCCATCGCGCGGGCCGCGCGCACCGTGCGTAACATGCGCTGGTTCGAGGTGATCGAGACCCGCGGCCAGATCGAGGGGGACCGCGTGGCCCACTGGCAGGTGACGCTCAAGATCGGGTTCACGCTGGAGGGGTGAGGGCCCCGTCGCCGGCCTGGCGGTCGCCGCCATCACTGCCGCTACTGGTCGAACCGCTCTGAAGGGGTGCCGGCACGCAGCAGAGGCAACGCGGGCACCGGCATTGAAGGCGAAGTGGTCGAGTTCGTAAGTACGGCCGAATGCGGCCGTATTTGCGGATTCGACCACCACGCGCGGATCGGATACCGGCAGGCGGCGCTAGGCCGCCGGGCGCGGCGGGTCTCGGCTGTGCGCTCACGTTCTCCTCCGGGTGTGTTTCCCATGGCAGCGTAGCCCTGCCGGGCGCTCGATTCCGGGCGCCCGTCAAACGTTTACCAGCGGTTGCAAGAATTCCGCCAGCGGAGGAGCGGGCGCCGGAGGGATGCGTCAATGCGTCGGTCGCTGACGCGGAGGGGGGAGTGTGGTCAGCGCGGCATGGGGGGGTGCTCGATCTCGACCTCGACGGCTGCGGGGGAGTGCTCCATAAGCCGGGGGATGGCCTGGTGGTAGGCCTCGGCCAGCTCGGCGGCGGGCAGGTCCAGGCGGGCGGTGGGTGTGCGGATCACGAAGCGCCCGCCGACTTCGCCCACGTGTCCGAGGGCGGCGGCGGGCACGCCAAATTCCGCGGCCGTCTGCAGCACCCGGGGCGCATGCTCCGGCGCGCAGGACACGACCACTCGCCCCTGCGCCTCGCCGAAAAGCAGCGCGACCAGCGGGAGATCGTCGGCCAACTCGACCTCGAGGCCCAGAAGGCGCTCCGGCTCCGCAATGGCACTCTCGGCCAGGCAGACGGCGAGCCCGCCCTCCGAGCAGTCGTGCGCGCTCTTGAGCAGGCCGGCGGCCGCCAGCGCGAGCACGGCCTCCTGCAGCGCTTTCTCCGCATCCAGATCCAGGGCGGGCGCATCGCCGGCGAGGCGGCCGTGAATCACCTTGAGGTACTCCGAGCCGCCCAGCTCGGAGGTGTTGCGGCCCAGCAGCACCACCGCATCGCCCGGATCGCGGAAGCCCAGGCCGAGCCGGCGCCCGACGTCCTCCAGGACGCCTACCATGCCGATCACGGGCGTAGGGTAAATGCCGCCGCCCGGGCTCTCGTTGTAGAAGGAGACGTTGCCGCCCACCACGGGCGTCTCGAAGCGGCGGCAGGCCTCGGCAATGCCCAGCACGGCCTCGCGGAACTGGTAGTAGACTTCCGGCTTGAGCGGGTTGCCGAAGTTAAGGTTGTCGGTCACGGCACGGGGCCGTGCTCCCACGCAGACCAGGTTGCGGGCGGCCTCCGCCACAGCGATCATGGCGCCGCGGCGGGGGTTGAGATAGACGTAGCGGCCGTTGCCGTCTACCGTGGCGGCGATGCCCAGGCTGGTGCCGCGGAGCCGGAGCACGCCCGCGTCGCTGCGGCCAGGCGGGAGCACAGTGGCCGTGCGGACGGTGGTGTCGTACTGCTGGTAGATCCACTGCTTGGAGGCGATGCTGGGCGAGCTCAGGAGCCGGAGCAGCAGCCGCATGGGGTGTGTGGCGGTGGGGGTGGCGTCCAGCTCGGAGGGGTCCCAGGCGCGCAGCCGCTCGACCTCGACGGACTCCCGCCCCTCCCGCAGGTAGGTCGGGCAGCCATTCACGAGGGCGGCGGCCGGGATCTGGCAGACCACGCGACCGTGCTCCCGTACGCGGTACACGCCGTCGGCAGTGACCTGGCCGATGACGGCCGCCTCGAGCTGCCACTTGCCCAGGATGCGCGTCACCTGGGGCTCGTGGCCGGCGCGGGCCACCACCAGCATCCGCTCCTGGGATTCGGAAAGCAGGATCTCGTAGGGCGTCATCCCGGGCTCGCGGGTGGGGAGGCGGGTCACGTCTATGTCCACACCGGTGCCGGCGCGGGCCGCCATCTCACTGGAGGACGAGGCCAGGCCGGCGGCGCCCATGTCCTGGATTCCGACAATGCTCCCGCTCCTGACCAGCTCGAGCGAAGCCTCTAGGAGCAGCTTCTCCGTGAACGGGTCCCCCACCTGCACCTGGGGACGGCTGGCCTCCGATTGCGCGGCCAGCTCCTCGCTGGCGAAGGTGGCGCCATGGATCCCGTCGCGGCCGGTGCGCGCGCCCACAGCCAGGATGGGATTGCCCGGCCCGCTGGCGTGCGCCCGGATCAGTTGCCCTTTGCGCAGCAGTCCCAGGGCCATGACGTTGACCAGCGGGTTGGCGGCATAGGGAGCATCGAAGTAGATCTCGCCGCCTAGGTTGGGGATGCCCACGCAGTTGCCATAGTCACCGGCGCCCTTGACCACCCCGGCCAGCAGGTAGCGCGAGCGGGAGTGCGACAGCGGGCCGAAGCGTAGCGAATCCAGCACCGCCACGGGCCGCGCGCCCATGGTGAATACGTCGCGCAGGATGCCGCCCACCCCAGTGGCTGCGCCCTGATATGGCTCGACGGCGGACGGGTGGTTGTGCGACTCGATCTTGAAGGCCAGTGCCCAGCCCGCGCCCAGGTCGATGACGCCGGCGTTCTCGCCCGGTCCCTGGAGCACCCAGGGAGCCTGGGTCGGGAGCATCTTGAGCAGCGGCTTCGAGTTCTTGTAACCACAGTGCTCCGACCACAGGGCACTGAAGACGCCCAGCTCGGTGTAGGTGGGCGGGCGGCCCAGGAGGTCGAGAATGCGCGCGTATTCCTCTGCGCTCAGTCCGTGCTGGGCGCCGAGCGGGGGGGTGATGGGCGGGTCGCCGGGGCAGGGGGCTGGGGGTGGCGACGACGTACCCGTACCCGTACCCGCACCCGTACCCGTACCCGAACGCGTGGCCCTGCCGGGCTCAATGGCGGTCTTGCGCCCGTCCGGAACATGTCCCTGGCCCGACGCGTCTGCTGCCCGGGCGGCCTGCGGCTGGGTGCTTGACGCGGTGTTGGGTGCCGCGGCGCTGCTCTGTCTCGCGGCTAATCGGGTACGGGTGCGGGTGCGGGTACGAGGAGTCGCTGCTCTGCGGGCTTCCGCGTGGTCGCGAACCGACTCGAAGAGGGGGCGGCCGTCGCAGGAGCCGAGGAGCGCGTCCACGGCGCGCTCGGGATGGGGCATGAGGCCGAGAACATTGCCCGCCTCATTGATGATGCCGGCAATGTTGTGCATGGACCCATTAGGATTGGCCTCTTCGCTGGCGTTGCCCTGGGCGTCCACATAGCGGAAGACAATGCGCTGTTCGGCCTCGAGGCGCTCGAGCGTGGCCGGGTCGGCGACGTAGTTACCCATACCGTGGGCGATGGGGAGGCGCAGCACCTGGCCGGCCTGGTATGCGCTGGTGAAGGCGGTGCGGCTGTTCTCGACGCGTATGCGGACCGGGAGGCTGCGGAACTTCAAGGATCGGTTGCGGACCAGGGCGCCGGGCAGCAGTCCTGCCTCACAGAGGACCTGAAAGCCGTTGCAGACGCCGAGCACGGGCCCGCCGGCCGCGGCGAATCGCAGGACCGGCTCCATGATGGGGCTGAAGCGTGCGATAGCGCCGGCGCGCAGGTAGTCGCCATAGCTGAAGCCGCCGGGCAGAATGACCAGGTCGGGCTCGCCCAGCACGTGCTCCTGGTGCCAGACGAAGCGGGTCCCGGCGTCCAGCACCTCGGTGGCGGCCTTGTAGCAGTCGTAATCGCAGTTCGAGCCGGGGAAGGTGATGATGGCGACGCGCATGTCAGTCCCCGGGCAGCACCTGGATCTGGTAGTCTTCGGTCACGGGGTTGGCGAGCAGCTTGCGGCACATCGCCTCGGCCAGCGCTCGTGCCTGCTCTGCGTCGCTGGCGGCGAGGCGGAGGTGGATCAGGCGCCCCATGCGCACGTCTTCCACGTCCTGGAACTCGAGCGACCGGAGCGCACTGCGTACGGCGTTCCCTTCCGGGTCGAGCAGCCCCTGACGCGGCGTGATGCGCACCTCGACGCGGTACCGGTTCACTCGCTTTCCTCCTCAGGCGGCGGGCGTTTCTTGCCTGGCGTTGGCGGCAGGTCGGCGCCGTTGCTGGGGTCCGTATCCCCGCCGGAATCCGGTTGCCGGTCGGCGGGAAACGCCTCGGGCGCACCTTCGTGCTCGCGGCGCGGGCGGCGGCGGTGCGGCCACCAGATGCGGCGGTGCGGCGCGAACTCGTCGTAGTCCAGTTCCCGCAGCTCGGCATCGGCCTCGTCACCTTCCTCGCTCTCGCTGTCCAGGAGCAGGTCGCGCTCGGGCAGGCGCTCGAAGAACCCGAGCACGAGCGCCTTGCCGATTCCGTAGGCCACGTAGGCCAGCAGCGCGGGGAAGAAGAAGAGCGCGGGAATGGTGAACACGGCGGCCAGCACGGCCAGGAAGAGGACGAGCGTGCCAATGCCTCGGGCGGAGCGGAACCCGAACTTGGGTACCACCGGGTAGAGCACGTGGCTCATCATGAGCACGCCCAGGATCACCATGAATGCAGTCATGAGCACGGGCCAGGGCAGCCCGGCCAGATGCTGCTGGAAGAAGCCCGTCTGGCTGAAGGGGTAGAAAGTGGCGAGGCTCATGCCCGCGGCGGGGGAGGGAAGGCCGTGGAAGGCGACCTTGGCGTGACCGGACTGCTCGACATTGAAGCGGGCCAGGCGGACGACGGCGCCGGTCACGTACATGAAGGAAGCGATCCAGCTCCACTGGCCGTCGGCGAGGAAGATGTGGTACATGACGAAGGCAGGGGCGACGCCGAAGCTGACGGCATCAACCAGCGAGTCCAGCTCCGCGCCGAAGCGGCTGCCCGTGCGGGTGACGCGCGCTACGCGGCCGTCCAGGGTGTCGGCCGTTCCGGCCAGGACGATGAGCCAGGCGGCGGTGTTGAAGTGCCCGCGTGCGGCGGAGACCAGCGCCCAGATGCCGAAGAACAGATTGGCCACGGTCAGTGCGCTGGGGATGATGATGACGCCGCGCTGCAGTCGCCCGTTCATGGCGCCTCCCGGGGCGGCAGCTCGGCGAGCACGGTCTGGCCGGCGCGGGCGCGGTCGCCAGCCCGGACGCGGAGGCGGGCCGTCAGAGGGAGGTAGAGGTCGACGCGCGAGCCGAAGCGGATCAGCCCTATGCGCTGCCCCTGCACGACATCGTCCCCACGACGCACGTCCGTGACAATGCGCTGGGCCACGAGCCCCGCGATCTGGCGGACCAGCACCTTGAAGCGCCCGTTATCTATGCCCACGGATGATTGCTCGTTTTCTGTGCTCGCCCGCTCCCTCCACGCCGCCAGGTATCGGCCGGGCTGGTAATGCCGGTACCCGACCATGCCGCTGACCGGTGCGCGCTGCACGTGCACGTCGAAGAGGCTGAGGAAGATGGAGATGCGGCGGGCCGCGCCGCCCAGGTAGGCCGGTTCGTGGACGTCGATGATCTGGACTATGCGCCCGTCTGCGGGGGCCAGGATGAGGTGCTCGCCGCGCTCGCCCTCCCGCGCCGGGTCACGGAAGAAGAAGGTGAGGAAGATGGTGAGCACGACCATGCCGTAGGCGGCGAGCCAGAGCGACCAACTCCCGGCCAACGCGGCCAGGACGAAGGCGGTCAGCGCTAGCGCCGTGCCGGCGGCGATGAAGGCGTATCCTTCGCGGGCGATGCTCATTCGCGTTGTTC
>JACQVE010000132.1 GCA_016209965.1 Gemmatimonadota bacterium
AAGTTCAAGGCCAAGTGGTGGGAGTTCGACGTCGGCTGGGCGTACATCCGCCTGCTGGAGATGCTGCGGCTGGCGCGCATACTGTACGCGCGCGCGCTCTCGGCCCGCGAGTTCGCGGCGAAGTATTACGCGGAGAAGGCGGAGGCGCTGCTTCCCACACCGGACCCCTTCTATAGTGATCCAGCACAGTAGTTGTGACATGTCATCCCTGTGGCCGACTGCTACAGCTCGACCTCCCAGCCGACCTCGATGACGCGCTCGGAAGGGATGTGGAAGAAGGCGGTGGCGCGCAGCGCGTTGCGGGCCATGAAGGCGAAGAGCCGCTCGCGCCAGAGGGCCATCCCCGGCTTCTCGGTGGCCAGTAGTGTCTCGCGTCCCAGGAAGAAAGTGGTCTGCTCGAGGTCCAGGTCGAGGCCGCGCTCCCGGCACAGGTCGAGCACGCGCGGAATGTCCGGGTCCTGCATGAAGCCGTAGTGCAGGATGACGCGGTAGATCCCGTCCTGCAGCTCCTGGATCTCGACGCGCTCCTCCCGGGGCACGTGCGGGATCTCCTCCGTCACCACGGTAAGCAGCACCAACTTCTCGTGCAGCACTTTGTTGTGCCGCACGTTCTGCAGTAGCGCAGGCGGCGTGACGTCCAGGCTGCCGGTCATGAATACGGCGGCGCCGGGCACGCGCTCGAGCGGCCGCGCCGCGATTTGCTGGAGGAACTTTGACAGTGGCATCGTCGCCTTGCGCAGCCGCTCGCGCAGGATCTCGCGCCCCCGTTTCCAGGTGGTCATGAGCGTGTAGACGCCTGCCGCGACCAGGAGCGGGAACCAGCCGCCATGCTCGACCTTGATGATGTTGGCGCCGAAGAAGGCGGCGTCAATCGAGATGAGCACGGCCGCCAGGCCACCGGCAGCGAGCCGGCTCCAGCGCCAGAGGTCGCGGGCCACCACGTAGAAGAGCACCGTGGTGATGACCATGGTCGTGGTCACGGCCACGCCGTACGCGGCGGCCAGGCGGCTGGAGGAGCCGAATCCCAGGACCAGCGCAATGGTGGCCAGCATGAGCGCCCAGTTCACAGGTGGGATGTAGATCTGGCCGATCTCCCCGGGCGAGGTGTGCTGGATCTGGACACGCGGACTGTAGCCGAGCTGCACCGCCTGGCGCGTCAGCGAGAAGGAGCCGGAGATCACGGCCTGCGACGCGATCACGGTCGCCGCCGTCGCCAGCAGTACCATGGGATAGAGCGCCCAGCCGGGCGCCAGCCGGTAGAACGGGTTGTGCGCCGCTTCGGGGTCGCGCAGCAGCAGTGCGCCTTGGCCGAAGTAGTTGAGCAGCAGTGCGGGCAGCACCAGCGCGAACCAGGCCAGGCGGATCGGCCGCCTGCCGAAGTGGCCCATGTCCGCGTAGAGCGCTTCGCCGCCGGTCACCACCAGGAACACCGCGCCCAGCACCAGGAATCCCTGCAGCCCGTTTCGGCCGAAGAACGCGGCGCCGTGCAGGGGGTTGAGCGCGGCCAGCACCTCGGGCCGGGCGGCGATGGCGCGCGTGCCCAGCAGCGCCAGGGTCAGGAACCAGACCAGCGTAACGGGCCCGAACACGGCGCCCACCCCCGCGGTGCCGCGGCGCTGGAACAGGAACAGGCCTACCAGAATCCCCACCGTAATGGGGATCACGAAGGGCGCCAGGACAGGGGTGGCGATTTCGAGTCCCTCGATGGCGCTGAGCACGGAGATGGCGGGCGTGATCATGCCGTCGCCGTAGAGGAGCGCGGCGCCGAAGAGCCCCAGGGCCACGAGGAACAGGCGGCCGTGCGGCGTCGCCCGCCGTGCCGGCTGGCTCAGCGCCAGGAGCGCCAGGATCCCGCCCTCGCCCCGGTTGTCCGCGCGCATGATGAACACCAGGTATTTGACCGAGATGACCACGACCAGCGCCCAGAGGATGAGCGAGAGCACGCCCAGCACATTGGCCCGGCTGGGCGCGACGCCGTAGGGGCCGAAGAAGCACTCGCGGATGGCGTAGAGCGGGCTCGTGCCAATGTCGCCGTAGACCACGCCCAGTGCGGCGAGGGACAGCCCGAGCAGGTAGCGGCCGCGCGGGGAATCAGCTCCGGCTGGGGCGGCGCCTGGCATGTCCCGCGGGCGTCAGCGCGGCGCTCGGGGGGCAGGCTGCGGGGAGCCGCTAGTGCAGCTCGTCGCGCATGCGCTGGTAGGTGGCCTGGTCGATCTCGCCGCGGGCATAGCGCTCCTTGAGGATCTCCTCGGCGCGGCTCCTGCCCGGCTGTCGCTCGAGCCAGCCGCGGCCCTCGGCCACGCGATAGAGCAGCCAGAGCAGGAACACGATCGCGCCGATGACGACCGCCCAGAACAGCACCATGAGCAGCATCATGAGCCATCCCGCTCCCATCATCGTGTTCCCCATCCACTGATGCATGGCGTCTATCATCCTTCCCTCCCTGGGGATGGGTGGGGTCCCGCTGCCGCCCGCTGGTCCGGCGCGGCGCGTATCCCGAGTCGCAGCTCGCCACCCGCGCGTTCGAGGGCGGTGCCCAGCTCGGCAGACAGCCGGAGCATTCGTTCCAGGATCTCCTCGAGCTCCGCGCCTCTGGCCAGATCGACGCGCGCATATTGGAGTCGGACCGGCAGCATGCGCAACTGGCGGGCGCGGCCCTCGTCCAGCTCGAGCAGGAAGAGGAAGGAGTGATCGTTCCGGAGCATTGGGTCGACGGCGTAGTCGTCGAGGAAATCGCCCGTGTCATAGAGGATGGGCTTTGAGCCGCTGAGCTCGACACCCTGGAAGATGTGCGCCGAGTGGCCGTGCACCAGGTCGACGCCGCGCTGCAGCGCGCCGTGGGCGAACTCGCGGAACTGGGCGGGAGGCCGCTCGACCATGTTGGGTCCCCAATGCAGCGACAGGATCACGAACTCCGCGCCCATGCTCCGCGCCGCGGCCGCCGCGTCCCCGACCCGCGCCAGCGCGCGGGGCTCGGGCTGGATGGCCATGTAGTTCACGCCCGGCCGCCCCGGCTCTGCCTCCCAGTCCGGCTCGTTGTCCGTGAAGGCGATGAGGCCCACGCGCACCCCGCCGGCCTGGAGCACGGCCGGCCGTGCCGCTTCGGCCGCATCGGGGCCCGCGCCTGCACGCGCGATGCCGGCCGCGTCCAGGTGCGCCAACGTATCGAACAGCCCTTGCTCCTCGAAGTCCAGCACATGGTTGATGGCCAGGCAGACCAGGCGGATGCCGGCGGCCCGCAGCACCTCCACGGCTTCGGGCGGCGCGCCGAAGTGGAAGACCTTGGGGG
>JACQVE010000133.1 GCA_016209965.1 Gemmatimonadota bacterium
GGTGCAGGTCTTCCAGGCTGCCGCCCCCCTCCAGCCTGGGGAGTACCTGCGTGCGCACCTGACGCTCGAGGTCTCACCTGCGGAGTCCGCGCTGCACCGTGTGGTGGTCGAAGGGTCGGGTCCCCCGCCGATGGGCCAGCTTTATGGCGGCCCGCTCAGAGTGCCGGACTATTCCGGCGACCGGCTGATGCTGAGCGACCTGGTGTTGGCCGAGGCCGACCGCGAGGGGGCGTGGCGACGGGGCGGTGTATCCCTATCCATCGTGCCGCCGGGGCAGTTCCGAGCCCCTGGCGTGTTCCGCCTCTTCTACGAGATCTACAACCTCCCGCCCGGCGTGCCTTACCGCACAGAGATCGAAGTGAAACCGGCAGCAGGGCGCAGTCTGCTCGCCCGCCTGCGCTCGCTGCTGGGCGGGAAAGAACGCATCCAGCTGCGCTTCGAGGGGGTGGCGACATCCGGTCCGGACAACCTGCTGCAGGAAGTCCGGCGCGTAGCCGCCGAGTTCCGGCCCGGACGCTACCGGCTGCGGCTGCGCATCACCAACCTGAGCACGCAAGAGGCAGCCGTTCGGGACCGCCTGTTCGATGTCCTGCCGTCAGCGGAACGCCTCCGGTAACCGGCGGCCCGCGCACACTCCATCGCCGCGGGCGTCTCTTGAGGGGGGAGCGCGCAGCGTGCCTGTCCCCAGGTAGCGGAGTTGCTGACCGGGCCGTCGAAGTCGCTGCTCCGGCTACCGCCGGGCGGTACAGGGCTTTCTACCCGGGCGCACGCGAAAAACGGCACCTCTGGCAGCCAGCACTCTCCGCGTCGAATCCCTGGGTTTGTAAGGTTTTGGCCGCGAGCGGCATCTATATAGGTAGAGGGAGGCATTCGCCGGGGGTGCCCCCGATGGCCTGGGTGCCTGCCTGCTGCCCGTGCGGTGCCGGTCACGCCGCGGGTTGTCTCTCAGGTCTTTTGGGGATCGGGCACGCGCCTGTGTCCCCGCGGGCCATGGCGTGGCACCAAGCGCGCGCCTAGCTTTGGGCGTGCGCCGCGCGCCGCCCCGTGGCCGCCGCGCGCGGCCGGCGCGCCCCCGACCGCTTTCGCTCGCTTGTCCACCCTGACCCCTGGATGCTATGTGGCTTCGCTTTCCGCCCAGACCATCACGTGGCACGCTACACGTGGCCGTGGCCGCGCTCATCGTCCTGCTGCTCGGCTCGGGCATCTACGTGCGCATCAAGGGCGCGGGCGAGTCCGGTGCAGAGGGGAGTGAGGGCAGCGCCAGCGCCAGCGGTGACCGGCCCGAAGTTTCGGCCACGTCCGCGTTCGCCACGGACATTGCCATTCCGGTGGAGGGCGCGCGGGTGGTGCGCGACACACTGGTCATCTCCGTGGCCGCCTCCGGCCAGGCCGCCGCCTCGCGCCAGACCGTGGTCCTGGCCCAGGTCGCCGGGCGGGTGGCGCAGCTCCCGGTCAGGGAGAACGACGCCGTAGCCGCGGGCGCGCGGCTGCTCGTTCTGGAGTCGGCGGAGTACGAGCTGTCCGTGGCCGAGGCGCAGGCAGGTCTGCGCGAGGCGCGGGCGCGCTACGGCGAGCTGGTCCTGTTCGACGAGATGCTGCCCGACTCGGCGGTGCGCGCGGAGCGCGAGAGCGTGGCCCGGGCCAAGAGTGGGCTGGATGCGGCCGAGGTCCGCCTGCGCAGGGCGGAGCTGGACCTGGCGCGCACGCGCGTGGCCGCGCCCTTTGCCGGCCGGGTCGCCAGCATCCGCATTGTTCCCGGCCAGTGGGTTCGCCCGGGCGACGAGCTGCTCACGGTGGTGGACCTCGACCCCATCAAGGTCGAGGTCCAGGTGCTCGAGGGCGAGGTCGGCTACCTGGCGCCCGGCCGCAGGGCCCGCGTCTCCTTTGCCGCCTTCGCCGACCAGACGTTTGCCGGCCGCATCGAGACCATCAACCCGCTGGTAGAGCGCGAGACGCGCACGGCCAGGGT
Source organism: Gemmatimonadota bacterium (assembly GCA_016209965.1). Lineage (NCBI taxonomy): Bacteria > Pseudomonadati > Gemmatimonadota > Gemmatimonadota bacterium. Next base: position 1,970 of record JACQVE010000133.1, read on the forward strand.
CACGGTCGTGGTGCCCAACCCGGGCGGCCGGATCCTGCCGGGCATGTACGCCCGCGTCTCGCTGGACGCGCGCCGCTTCCCGGGCCGCATCCTGGTGCCGCGCGCGGCGATCCTCGAGCGCGACCGCCGCACCATGCTCTTTGTCTACGAGGGCGACGCGCGCGGCGGGCTGGCCAAGTGGCGCTACGTCACCACCGGCCTCGAGAACGAGTCGCTGGTCGAGATCGTGCCCGACCCGGAGACGGAGAAGGTCGAGCCAGGAGAGATCGTGCTGACCGACGGGCATTACACGCTGGTCCACGACGCTCGTGTCCGCCTGGTAGCCGACGTTGCCGCCGCCGGCGGCCGGCCCAACTAGCCATGGGGCGGCTTCTGGTCTTGCTGCTTGCTGCGGTCTTCCTGCTCGCAGCCGGTTCGCCGGCAGCCGCCCAGGAGACCCACGACGAAGCCGCAGCCGTCCCCGCCCGCCTCACGCTCGAGGATGCCCTGCGCCTTGCGCGGGCGCGGAACCCCGCCTACCGCAAGGTGCTGAACGACCTGGACGTGCTGGCCGCGGAGGAGCGGGTAGGGTGGGGCGCGCTGCTGCCCAGCCTCACCACCGATCTCCGCCTTTCCGGCTCCTCGTCTCGCATTGCTACGGGGCAGGACGACTTCGGCCAGCCGCGCACCCTCCCCGATCCCATCGACTTCACCAGCAGCTCGAGCACGCAGGGGGTCTTCCTCAGGCTCTACCTGTTCGACGGCTTCGCCAACCTGAACGACCTGCGCGCCGCTCGCGCGGCCTCCCGGGCGGCGGAGGCCCGGGCGCGCGCGGGGGCCGCACGCCTTGGCGCCGACGTCAGCCGCCGCTTCTATGCGGCCCTCCACGCGCGCGGCCTCATCGAGCTCGAGGAGCGGCTGCTCGTCTCGGCCCGTGACCGGCTCGCGGCCACCGAGCGGCTGGTGCGCGTCGTTGCGGCGACGGCCGTCGA
>JACQVE010000134.1 GCA_016209965.1 Gemmatimonadota bacterium
ACCACCTTCATCATGTCGAAGATGGGCAGGTACATGGACACGATCATGCCGCCCACCACGACGCCGAGGAAGACGATCAGGATGGGCTCGAGTGCGGCCAGCATGGCTTCCACGGCGGCGTCCACCTCTTCGTCGTAGAAGTCTGCGATCTTGCCCAGCATCTCGTCCAGACCACCGGTCTGCTCGCCCACGTTGATCATCTGCACGACCATGGGCGGGAACACGCCGGACCTGCGCAGCGGCTCGCTGATCGTCTCGCCGCCCGCGATGCTGGCGCGCGACTGCATGACGGCGTCGTGGATCACGCGGTTGCCGGACGTATGCGCCGTGATCTCGAGACCTTCCAGGATGGACACGCCGCTGGCCACCAGCGTGCTGAGCGTGCGCGTGAAGCGCGAGACGCTGGCCTTGCGCAGCAGGTCGCCGATCAGCGGGAGCTTGAGCATCAAGGCGTCAATGGCGAGCTGGCCCTGCGGCGTCGCGTAGATGCGGCGGAGCAGGAAAACGCCGCCGACGATCGCGCCGATGATGTAGAACAGGTAGTTCTTGAGGCCCTGGCTCAGGTTGATGACCAGGCGGGTCGGCCCGGGCAGGGGCACGCCCACGTCCGCAAACATGGTCTGGAAGGTGGGTATGACGAACACGAGCAGCACGGCCACGGCCCCAATGGCGACGCTCATGATCACGCCCGGGTAGATCATGGCGCCCTTGATCTTGCGGCGCAGCGCATCGGCCTTTTCCAGGAAGGTCGCGAGCCTGAGCAGGATGGTGTCCAGGATACCGCCCGCCTCCCCCGCCGCGACCATGTTGGTGTAGAGGTCCGTGAAGATCTTGGGGTGCTTGCGCAGCGAGTCGGCCAGTGTGAGGCCGGACTCGACGTCGTACAGCACCTCTTCAATCACGCGGCGGAAAAACTTGTTCTCGGTCTGCTTGGCCAGGATGTCCAGGCTCTGCACCAGCGGCAGACCGGCGTTGATCATGGTGGCGAACTGACGGGTGAAGATGACGATGTCCCGGGTCCTGACCCCGGTGCCCAGCGAGATCTCGAGTCCCTTCTTCTCGGCGACCTTGACCGGGATCAGGCGCTGGCGGCGTAAGTAGTTGACGACCTCGTCGCGGGAAGGGAGGTCGATCTCGCCGCTCTGCAGCTCGCCGGCTGGGGTCTTGGCAGAATAGGTCCAGGTGGGCATGGAGTCTCCCGGTTAGCCGCCCGCTGGCGCCGTCTGCCCGGTCATGCGCAGCAGCTCCGCGGGGTCAGAAGAGGCCTTGAGCGCGTTCTCCAGCGTGACCTCGCCCTGGATCACGAGCTGATACAGCGCATCGTTCATGGTCTGCATGCCATGCTTCTTGCCGGCCTGCATGGACGAGTATATCTGGTGGATCTTGTCGTCCCGGATGTTGGCGCGGATGGCGGTGGTGCACACCATGATCTCACAGGCGCAGACCCGTCCCGGCCCATTGGCGCGGGGGAGCAGGGTCTGGGTGACGACGCCCTCGAGGCAGAAGGCGAGCTGCGCCCGCACCTGCTGCTGCTGGTGCGAGGGGAAGACGTCCACGATGCGGTTGATGGTCTCCGCCGCAGAGTTGGTGTGCAGGGTGCCGAACGCCAGGTGCCCGGTCTCGGCAATGGTGAGCGCGGCACCGATGGTTTCCAGGTCCCGCATCTCGCCGATCAGCACCACGTCCGGGTCCTGCCGCAGCGCCGAGCGGAGTGCGGCGGCAAAGGACTTGGTATCGGAGCCCACTTCCCGCTGGTTGATGAGGCAGCCGCGGTGCTTGTGGATGAACTCGATGGGGTCCTCGATGGTCAGGATATGGCCGCGCTCCTCGCGATTGATCTTGTCGACCATGGCGGCCAGCGTGGTGCTCTTGCCTGAGCCGGTCGGCCCCGTCACCAGCACCAGGCCGCGCGGGCGGGCGGACAGCTCCGCCACAATGGGCGGGACGCGCAGCTCGTCGAAGGTGCGGATGGTGAAGGGGATCACGCGGATCGCGGCCGC
>JACQVE010000135.1 GCA_016209965.1 Gemmatimonadota bacterium
CGCGTCCGTCGGTCCCACCTTCTCGATCCGGTCCTGCAGCGCGCGCAGCACCTTGGCCTGCGCGGCCTGGCTCTTGTCGCCCACCTCGTCCAGGTAGAGCGTGCCGCTGTGCGCCTGCTCGAACTTGCCGGTCCGGTCAGCGTGCGCGCCGGTGAACGAGCCCTTGACGTGACCGAACAGCTCGCTCTCGATCAGCTCGGCCGGGATGGCGGCGCAGTTCACCTCGACGAACGGTGCGTCCGCCCGCGCTGACAGCCGGTGCAGCGCCCGCGCCACCAGCTCCTTGCCCGTGCCGTTCTCACCCGTGATGAGGACGCGCGCGTCCGTCGGTCCCACCTTCTCGATCCGGTCCAGCAGCGCCCGGATCGCGAAGCTCGAGCCCACGATCTCGTAGCGGCTCTCGAACTCGCCCCGCAGTCGCGCGTTTTCGAGCTCGAGCCCGCGTTGCAGCAACGCGTTGCGGATGGTGAGCAGCAGCCGGTCGGTATCGAGCGGCTTCTCGAGGAAATCGTAGGCGCCGCGGCGGGTCGCGTCGACCGCCGTCTCGATGGTGCCGTGCCCGCTGATCATGACCACCAGCGCGCCGGGATCCTGCTCGCGCAGCCGACCGAGCACCTCCAGTCCATCCATGCGCGCCATCTTCACATCCAGGAACGTCAGGTCGGGCCGGAACTCCTGGTAAATGGAGAGCGCTTCCCCGCCGCCGGCGGCAGTGCGGACCTCGTGCCCGTCATACTCGAGGACCTGGCGCAGCACCCGCCGGATCCCTTCCTCGTCATCCACCACCAGGATACGCGCCACGGCCGTCTCCTCAGTTGGCGCGGCCGCGGCCACGCCAGGTGAGCAGGATCAGCGAGTCGCCGCGTACGTAGGCGGTCGCGGCGCCGGGCGGGAGTGGTATCTCGAGCGCGTCGGGCGGCAGGCCGGCCACTTCACGCCGGCCCAGGCTGCGCAGGATGCCAGGGAAGAGGCGACGCGGCACCGGCACACGCGCGGCGTGCAGCTCGTCCACGGCCAGGGCTACCCGCCCGCTGTCCAGAGGAATGAGCTGCCCGTTCACGGTCAACTCGGTCGTATCCGGCAGGAACGCCAGCACCTCGCCCGCGCTCGCCAGCCGCGGAAAGTGCTCGGTGGGGACGCGCGCCCGCAGCCGTACGCGCCCGTCCTCGAGGTCAATGGAGGGCGAGAGCACGTACTCGGGCAGCATGCCGTCCGGCCCGTACTCGAGCAGGCTTTGCACCTCCGTCTCGGTCAGCACGACGCGCTCCGGCGCATCCGGCTGCTCGAGGCGCACGACCTTGGATTCGGCGAGATCAGCCAGCTCCTGACTGGGCACGGCGGGCCCGCCCTCGCGCGAGGCGCGCAGCTCACCCCAGGCGGCGCGCAGCGGCTCGCGGAAGTACCAGGCGAGGAAGAGGGCGGCGACGAGGAGGACGAGCAGCAGCAGCCGCTTCAGGCATCCGCCCAGCAGCGGGATCATGGCCGTCTCCCTCCCTGAGCGCGGGCGCCGCCTGCGGGGCGGGCGTCCTCCGCGCCGCCGGCCAGCGGCGCGGCCGTGAGCACCTCGTAGCGGGCGCCGGCGGGCGAGAGGCGGCTCTGCATCAGGTCGAGCGTGCGGGCCGGGAGCACACCCTGGTAGGAGAAGCCGGCGACTAGCTCCGGCAGTCGCCGGAAGTCGGCCGGGCGCGCGTCGGCATGGGCCCGTCCCAGGGTAATGTGCGGGTGGTACGCCCGCTGCTCGCGCCGGAACCCCAGGCTCTCGAAGCCGCGCTCGAGCTGCTCCTGCAGGCTGGCGAGCTGCGGGACGGCCTCCGCGCCCACCCAGATCACGCGCGGCCGCTGCACGCTGGGAAACGCGCCGCAGCCAGCCAGCGCCAGATCAACGGGCGAACCCCCAGCCGCCACCGTGTCCAGCAGCGCCTGTACTCGCTCCACCTGCTCGGCCGCGACCGCGCCCAGGAACTTCAACGTCAGGTGGATGAACTCCGGCTCGACCCAGCGCACCGGGAGCCCGGCCGCGCGCAAGGCTGCAGCGGCCTCGTACATCCGGTCGCGTTCGGCCGCGGGCAGGTTGAGGGCCACGAAGAGCCTCACCGGCCATCTCCGGTCCCGGCCTGCCTGGCGGCGGCCAGGTCGACGGCCACGTAGCGAAAGCCGAGCGCTTTGATCTCGGGCGCCAGGCGCGCCAGTTTCGCCAGGTGCGGGGCCGCGGTCTCGAGCGCCGCGATCTCGCGCTCGTGGCCCGCCGCGGTGACCCGAACACCCTCCAGTCCGCGGTCCCGCAGCAGGCGCTCGACCGCTTCAACCCTATGGTCCGCCCCGGCTGCCACCGGCGCCGCCGGGCCTGCCGCGCGCCGCGCCCCGCGCGACCCGGTGCCTCGCCCGCGCCGGCGGCTCACCCGGCCGCCTCCTGGCGGGCCGCGGCCAGGCCTTCGTTCAGCGCGCCGCGCCGGTAACCCTCCACGTCGAGCAGCACTCGCCGGAATCCTAGCCCCCGCAGCAGGTGGTTCAGCGGTCCCGCATCACTCAGCGCCCGGGCCATTTCGGCCGGTGCCAGCTCGAGCCGCGCCACCTCGCCGTGATGGCGCACGCGGAACTCACGGAACCCCCGCGCCCGCAGCGCCGCCTCTGCTGCCTCGATGCCGCGCAGCCGCTGCCGCGTCACGGCGAGGCCATAAGGGATGCGGCTGGAGAGGCAGGGTGCCGACGGCTGGTCCCACGTGGGCAGCCCCATCCGGTGCGACAGCTCCCGGACCTCGACCTTACGCAGCCCGGCCTCCTGCAGGGGTGAACGCACGCCGTGCTCACGCGCCGCCCGGCCACCCGGCCGGTAATCCCGCGCGTCGTCGGCGTTCGAGCCGTCCAGCACCACGGCCAGCCCCCGCGCAGCCGCCACGTCCGCCAGCCGCGACCATAGCTCGGTCTTGCAGTAGTAGCAGCGGTTGCTGGGGTTCGCCACGTAGTTCGGGTCCGCCAGCTCGTCGGTGTCGATCTCGAGGTGCGGGATGCCAAACCGGCGGGCGCACTCGACGGCCATTTCCCGCTGCACCACCGGATACGCCGCGCTCCGCCCGGTCACTGCCAGCACGCGCGCGGCCCCCAGCACCCTCACCGCCGCCGTCGCCAGGAAGGCAGAATCCACGCCACCTGAGTAGCCAATGCATACGGAGTCGCATTCGCGCAGGATCGCGGCCAGCCTGGCGAATTTCGCATCCAGCGCTGCCGTTCCTCCCCTGCCCACCCCGCCTGCAAGCTTCTCCATTGCCGTACCTCCGCCGCGTGACCGCCCTATGTTACTACCCTCCCCAGACGACGGAAACCGAGGGGACGCCGCGCCCGCTGCGTCGTCGGCCCCAGAAGCTATCACTCCGTCGGACGCCCCTCGTGGGAGGAGGGCGAAAGGTACCTGAGCAGATCCCGGCTGCCCAGCACGGGCGGCGCCTGGACATGGGTGCTCATGAAGAACGCCACCGAGGAGCCGGTGCGCAGGGAGCCGTGCGTGCCGGTCACGTCCACAAGGAGGTCCGCCGCCGGATCGCCGAAGTGGTAGCCGGGCTCGAGACTCACGACCAGGTTGGCGGGGTGCCGCACGCTCCGCTGCATGCCTACCACGATCCGGCGCAAGGCATCGATGTACGGGGTGTCGAAGCTCTCGCGGAATCCGAATTTGCGAAGCGCTGTACCGCCCCGCCGCAAGGAAGGTTTCAGCCGGCTGGCGCGGCACCGCTCCGCCCGCTATGCTGTGCCGCCAAGAATAGACGCGTCAACCCTCACCCGGGCACGGCCATGCTCCTGAACCGTCTGCGCCCCATCTGGCACCGCTGCTTCTGCTCGCTCACGCTCGTCATCGGCCTGGCTACTGCGGCGGCCGCGCAGGCGCCGACGCTCGTTTACCCGACGACGCAGGCCGGCGACGTCGTCGACCATTATCACGGCGCTCGCGTGCCGGACCCCTACCGCTGGCTCGAGGACACGAACTCGCCCCAGACCGGGGCCTGGGTCACGGCGCAGAACGAGGTCACGTTCCGCTATCTGGAAGCCTTGCCCGCTCGCGCGCCCCTGCAGGCGCGCCTCACCCGGTTGTGGAATTACCCCAAGTACGGCACCCCATTCCGCGAGGGCGGGCTCTACTTCTTCTCCAAGTATGACGGGCTGCAGAACCAGTCCGTGCTGTACGTGCAGCCCTCCCTCGTCGCCGAGCCGAGCGTACTGCTCGATCCCAACACCCTGGCGGCCGACGGCACGGTAGCGC
>JACQVE010000136.1 GCA_016209965.1 Gemmatimonadota bacterium
GGAGCTTGGGCTGCCGCCGCCTTCTAATCCTGTCCGGCCAGCACAGCGCGATCGTAGCCGTTGGCCGGGTCGCCGCCGAAGCGCCGGATCGAGTCCACGGTGGCGGGGCCGCGGTTGTAGGCGAGCAAGGCGAGCCGCCAGTCGCCATCATACTTATCGAGCATGATTCGCAAATAGCGGAAGCCGAGGCGCAGGTTCGTCTCTCGCTCGAAGAGCTCACGGTAGCCCAGGCGCGGATCGAGCCCGAATGCCGTGCTGGGCATGACCTGCGTCAAGCCAACCGCGCCCACAGGGCTTACGGCCTTGCGGGCGAAGCCGCTTTCCACGCGCACCAGCTTGAATGCCAGGTTGGGCTCGATTCCTTCCGCCACCGCCATGCTGTAAATGTCGCCGGCCAGGTCCGCGGGAATACCGTAGCGGGCCGACTTGGTCATGATGCGATTCACCCGCGTAAGCTCGAGCCGCGCCAGCTCGAGCTCGCCCCAGCGGGCAGTCAGCTCCGCCTGCGCTTTGGAGAGCAGTTCGCGCAGGTCGGCTACCTCGGCGGGCGTGGCGGCCGCGACTACCGCCGTCGGCGCCGTCCGCTGCCCGATGGCAAAGGCCGCAAGGGCGACCAGACTGGCGGCCAGCGGCCACCGCGCCGTCGACCAGAGTGGCCGGTACACGCGGTTCCAGCGCCCGATGGTCTCGCGCTCCCACTGTCGCAGCGGCGAGGGCCTGTGAGCCGTCGTCGTCTCCTCTTTCCTTCTTGCCATGTCAGGCACCTCGTGCTGGGGCGCGCGCCCTGGCTTGCCGGCCGGCGCCCGCACAGGGAGGAGTGGGTGAGGAGGCGATGCTGCTAGCCGTGGTCGGTGCCGCGTGCCAGGTGCCGCTCCGGCCGCCCGCCTTGTGCTGCAGCCGGATACCCTCGACCCGCATGGCGCGATCCAACCCTTTGAGCATGTCGTAGGCGGTCAAGAGGGCCACAGCCACGGCCGTCAGCGCTTCCATTTCCACGCCGGTGGGCGCCACCACGGCTGCGCTGGCGGTGGCACGCAAGCCAGGAAGCTCGTCATCGGGCTCGAGCGTCACGTCCACGTGTGTGAGGGGCAGCGGGTGGCAGAGCGGTATGAGCTCGGCCGTGCGCTTGGCCGCCTGGATCCCTGCGATCTGCGCCACCACGAGCGCGTCCCCTTTGCCGCCCCGTCCCTCGAGTAGGGCGGCGAGCGTGGCCGGCGCCATGACCAATCGGCCCTCGGCGACGGCGACCCGCTCGGTCGCCTCCTTGCCGCCGATGTCCACCATGCGCGGCCGGCCGGTAGCATCCTGGTGGGTGAGCGTACGGGCCATGCCAGCAAAATAGCGGAGCGGCGCGCTCCGCACAATTTACTCAGTCGGGCAGGTCGGCCAGCGGCGCCGCGTTCGCCAGTTGCTGGTGCAGGGAGCGCAGCAGCCAGGCCAGCGTGAGCTGTGGATTCACGTTCAGCCGGCCCAGGTAGCGGGCCGCGTCGATGGCGCGCAGTGCCGCGGGCGCGCCCGCGGCTGGCGGCCGGTGCAGCCGGGCCGCGAGCTCCCGCAGCAGGGTCTGGGCGTCGGCGTTGACTACCTGGCCTTCGGCCTGGGCGGCGGTGGCGGCGAGGTCGCGTACCCAGAGGGCGAGGGCGTCGAGCAGGTCGCCAAAAGCGCCGCGCGCCCGGCTGGCCGGGGTGCTATGGGCGGCGCTCAAGCGGGGCAGGGGCGAAGCGGCGAGGGCGGCTTCGAGAAGCTGGCGGGCCTGGATGCGGAGGGCTTCGAGGGGACCGGGCTCGCCATCCTCGGCGGGCAGGAACCCCAGGGCCCGGCCGATGGACCCCTGGGCGAGGCGGGCGACGAGGGCGGCCCGTTCGGCGGCGACGCCGCGCTGCTCGATCAGGAAGCGGGTCACGTCCTCGTACGCGACGGGCCGGAAGCGGACCGGGAGCAGCCTGGATCGGATGGTGGGCAGCAGCGCGTCCGGATCAGCGGACGTGAGTACGAAGCTCGTGTCCCGCGGCGGCTCCTCGAGCAGCTTGAGCAGCGCGTTGGCTGCTTCCTGGCTGGCCTCCTGAGGTACGAGCAGCTCGGCCTCGCCGATGACGAAGACCTTGCGCCCCAGCACGGGCCGAGCGGTGGCCATGCGGCGGATGGTCCGGACCTGGGCGAAGAAGAGGCCGACGGGTTCGCCGGGCGCGGTGGCGCGGAGCGGGTCGGCGCGGCGCGCGGCCAGCTCCGTGGCGCGCGCCTCTTCCAGCGTCTCCGCGAGCTTCTCGATACTGCCGCCATGGCGCGGCCGGGGAAGCGGGAAGAACCAGTGCACATCGGGGTGGGTGAGTCCCAGCGCGAGACGGCAGGGGTGGCAGGTGCCGCAAGGCTCGAGCGCGCGCGTGTCCGCGCAGGCCAGGAGCTGGGCAAGCCAGAGAGCAGTGCGCTGCTTGCCCACGCCCGGTGGGCCGTGGAAGAGAAGCGAGCCCGGGAGATCCCGGTGCCGAACGGCGCGGCCCAGGGCGGCGCGAACGGCCGCGTGGCCCTGCACCGGCGGCAGCGGACTCATCCGCGGGCGCGTTCGCGCAGCCAGCCCAGTGGATCCACCGGCTCGGGAAGCCCGCCGCGCGTGGGCGCCCGCACCTGGAACTCGATGTGTGGCCCCTCCGGCGTGCGCTGGCCGCCCACGGTTCCAATCACCTGCCGCGCGCCCACGCGCTGCCCTTCCCGGACCTGGATCGCGCCCAGGTAGTGGTAGGAGGTGTAGAAGCCGCCGCCATGGCTCACGATCACCGTGGGACCGTAGCCCTCGAAGTTGCCGGCCATGGCCACCGTTCCCGCCTCCACGACGCGCACCGGCGTGCCGGTAGGCGCGGCAATGCCGATCCCGTTCCAACGCAAGACCACGCCGTTGGGGCGGCGTTCCGGGCCGAAGCGGTAGATGAGCTCGCCTTCGACGGGCCAGCCGAGCGACCCCAGGTCGCGGGTGCTGAGCGTTGCCGCCTCAGCCGCAGGCTGGCCTCCGGCGATCACACGGCGCCGGTCTTCCTCCCGCCGCTTGCGCTCCAGATCGCCGATCAGGCCGGTCAGCCGGGTCTCATCCTTCGCGATCTGCGCCAGCCGTCCCTCCGCCTGCCGCTCCTCCCGCCGCACGGCGTTCAGCGCGCGGGCGTGTTCCGTCTCGAGTTGCTGGAGCTGGGTGAACTCGCTCGCCTTTTCCGCGCGCAGCTCCTGGAGCTGCGCCAGATTGTCCTTCAGCTCCCCCCCCTGCGCCAGCAATTCGCGCTCGAGCCGCCCAACCTCGTCCAGCAGCACCTGGTCGTAGGAGCTCACGAGGTGCAGGTACTTGTATCGGTTGAGCAGGTCGCCGAAGCTTTCCGCCGTGAGCAGCACACGCACGGCGTGCAGCGGGCCACGCTTGTAGATCGAGCGCAGCCGCCCCGCCATTACGTTGTTCCTCTGCTCGAGTCGCGCCCGCGTCTTCGCCAGTTCCCCATTGATGGCGTCAATGTTGCCGGCCAGCGCCTTCTGCTGGAACTCGATCTCGCGCAGCGCCCCGGCCGACGCGGACCGCTGCCGCTCGATGTTGGCCAGCTCACCGGCCACGCTCCGCACGCGGGTGCGGAGGCGCTCCATCTGCTGCTGCAGCTCCTCACGCTCGCGGCGGATCTGGTCGAGCCTGAGCTGGCTCTCGCGCAGCTCCCGCTGCACCGTCTCCTGAGCTGCGGCGGGAGCTGCGACGGCAAGCAGCGCCGCCCAGCCGCAGGCCAGGACGCGGCCGGTCAGGGTCATATTTCGCGAAGGTGGCGGCGCACGGCTATCCCGCTGGCAAACACGCCCAGCAGCCCGCCGGTGGCGGCGCCCGCCAGGACCCACATGTCGGGCAGCCATTCGAGCTGGAACACTGCGTCGGACAGGACCCGGTAGATGATGTAGATGAAGGGCAGCGCCAGCGCGGCGCCGAATACCCCAGTCAGGAACCCTTCCATCAGGAATGGCCGGCGGACGAAACCGTCGGTGGCGCCCACCAGCCGCATGATGGCGATCTCCTCCTTGCGCGCAAAGATGGCCATGCGCACCGCCGCGCCAATGATGAGGACGGCCACGGACGCGAACGCGCCGCCCAGCACAGCGGTGGCTGCTCCAGCGACGCGCCGGAGCAGGAAGACCTTGTCCAGCCATTCCCGGCCGAAGCGCACATCCTCGACGAAGGGGTAGCGATCAATGCGGTCCGCCACCGCCTGCACGCTTTCCGGACTGCGGTAGCCGGGGCGCAGCCGGATCTCGAGGGACGCGGGCAGCGGGTTCACGCTCAGGTCCCCGAAGATGTCGCGGAACTCGCTGAGCTCCCGCTTGGCCAGCTCGAGCGCTTGCTGGCGCGAGATGTAAAACACCTCGAGCACCTCCGGCAGCCCGCTGATCTCGCTCTGCGCGGCGCGCACAGCCTGCAGGGGTGCGGCGTCCTCGAGGTAAGCGACGACCTCGACGCGGGACTCGACCCGGTCCAGCACCCGGCTGATGTTGTGGGCAGCCACGCCGAACAACCCCACCACGAACAGTGAAAGTCCGATCATGGCGGCGGACAGGCCCGTGAGCACGGGGGTCCGGCGAAAGGCGGCCAGGGCTTCCCGCAACGCGTAAGGCATCATTACTGGTCCACAAAGGCTGAATCGTACACCAGTGCCCCGTGATCCAGCTCGATCATGCGGCAGCTCGGCGTGCAGCGCACCAGATCCTGGTCATGCGTCGCCAGGATCACTGCCGTGCCCGCCGCATTGATCGAGCGGAACAGCTCGAAGATCCCTCGCTTGGCGCGTCCGTCCAGGTTCCCAGTGGGCTCGTCCGCCAGCAGCACGATAGGATCGTTGGCCAGTGCGCGCGCAACTGCCACCCGCTGCTGCTCGCCGCCGGACAATTCTGCAGGGAAGGCCTGTGCCTTGCTCGCGAGCCCCACCTGAGCGAGCAGCCGGCTGACCTTCGTCCGGATCAACGAGCGGCGGGCGCCGGTCACTTCCAGGGCGAAGGCGACGTTCTCGGCCGCAGTCCGGTTCGCGAGCAGGCGGAAGTCCTGGAAGATGAAGCCGATCTTGCGACGCAGCACCGCGATTTCACGGGGTCTGACCGACAGAGATGAGTAGCCGCTCACCCGCACTTCGCCGCGCGTCGGCCGCTCCGCCAGGTGGACCAGCCGGAGCGCCGTCGATTTGCCCGCGCCGCTGTGCCCCGTCAGGAAGCAGAACTCGCCCTTCTTCACCTCGAAGGTGACGTCCTTCAGGGCGAAACCCGATCGCGGGTACTCCTTGCTGACGTGCTGGAACCGGATCATGACACCAACCGGCTCGTGGCGCGGTACGCGCGGGTCAGCCGCTGTGCCAGCCCAAGGGCTTCCCGCATCGACGATGGGTCGGCGGCGGCGCGGCCCGCAATGTCCATGGCGGTCCCGTGGTCCGGCGAGGTACGGGGGAAGGGCAGCCCGAGAGTCACGTTCACGCCCTGGCCGAATGCGGCCGTCTTGAAGGCGGCCATTCCCACGTCGTGGTACGGTGCCACGACGGCGTCGAACTCGCCACCCAAGGCGCGGACGAATACGGTGTCCGCCGCGATCGGGCCCGTGGCGGCTACGCCTTCCGCGAGCAGGGCCCGGCGTGCTGGCTCCAGGATGCGCGCCTCCTCGTCACCAAAGAGTCCGCCATCGGAGGCGTGCGGGTTCACGGCGCAGAGCGCGATGCGCGGGTCCGGGATGCCCCAGCCGCTGCGCAGGCCGGCCGCGGCCAGCCGCGTTTGCTCGATGATTCGGGCGGCGGACAGTGCGGCCGGCACCTGGGCCAGCGGCAGGTGCCTGGTGGCCAGGACGACGCGCAGCGGCCCTCCCAAGCGCGTGCTTTCGGCCACCATCATCATGGCTACGGCCTGGGTGCCGGCCCATTCCGCCAGCATTTCGGTGTGGCCTGGGTACTCGAAGCCCGCGGCGTGCAGGGCGGCCTTGTCGACGGGGGCCGTGACCAGTGCGTCGACCGCGCCGTCCAGCGCGAGCCGGCACGCGGTCCGGATCGCCGCTCCCGCGAGGCGGCCGGCAATCACTGCGTCGCCGCCGCCGCTCCACTGTCCTACGGCGATGAATTCGTCGGCGGCCGCTTCGGCGCCGGTGCCTTCTGGACCCACGAAGAGCAGCACGGGGCGCGAGTCATCGCGCGAGAGCGACTGCGCCGCTGCCGCTGCTACTTCCGGCCCGATGCCGCGCGGGTCGCCCAGCGTGACCGCGAGCCGTACCCGTGCCGGGACGGGGCGGCGGGCTGCTCCTGCCGCCCCGGGCGCATCGTAGGCCCCTGACATCACAGCCGGATTTCCACGTAGGTGCGCTGGCGCAGCTCTTTGACCAGCTCCTCGTATAGCTTCTGCTGCTCGAGCTGCTGGCGGACCTGCGCCCGGAGCGCAGGATCGTCCAGGGTGTATTCGCCGGCTTCGACTACTTCCGTCACCTTCACCACCGCCCATTTCTGCGTGCCCGCCTCGGCCGGCAGGCGGAAGGGGCCGATCACGGCGCCGGCCGTGGCCTGGGCCAGCTCCGTCGCGTAGGGTTGCGGCAACTGGTCGCGAGGGTGCGGGCCAACCACACTGTCCTCCGACGCGTCGCCGTGACGGTGCCCGAGATCTTCGAGCGGCTCGCCGGCACGTACCTTCGCCGCGACCTCCTCGGCCAGGGCGCGGGCCCGCTCCGTGTCCGCTTCCGTCAATTCCGGCTTGATCAGGATGTGCCGCGCCTGGCGCTCCGCGCCGCGCGCCTTCTCCAGCTTGATCAGGTGCAGGCCGAACGTGGTCTCGACAATATTGCTGATCTGGCCGGGGCGCATCGCGAACGCGACCTCCTCGAAGGCCGGCACCATCTGGCCGCTGCGGAACCAGCCCAGGTCCCCGCCCTTTTCGCGCGTGCCCGGATCGTCCGAATAGCGCCGCGCGAGTTGCTCGAAATCCTCGCCCTTGAGTAAGCGGTTCAGGATCTCTTCGGCCAGCCGGCGCGCCGCCGCCCGGGCCGAGTCCGTCGGCTGCGGCGCGACCACCACCTGCTTGAACGAAATCGTGGCCGGACGCTGGCCCAGCCGCTCGCGCTGCGCCTCCCAAAAGTTACGGATGGCCGCCTCGCCGACGGGCGGTGCGCGCCGCCCCCTGAGTGCCTTCCCCACGTATGCTTCCACCAGCAAGTTGCGCGTGTACTGCCGGTTCAGCCTGTCCCGGAACTCGGCCAGCGTCAGCCGCTCGCTGCGCAAGGCTTGCTCGAGAGCTCGTTCGCCGCCGAACGCGTTCCGTCGCTGCTCCAGCTCGCGCTCGACCCGTTGCTCGACTTCCTCGGCGGGCACGGTCACCGAATCCCGCTCCGCCGCCTGGACCAGCAGGTACTCCTCGATCTTGCTCTGCAGCGCCTGGCGCCGCAGCCGCTCCAGCAGCACGGGGTCCTCGGGCAGGGGCTGGCCGGCCGCGAGGGAGAGCCGCAGCAGGTCCTCCTCCAGATCCGTCTGCAGGATGATGCTGTCGCCGACCACGGCGACAACGCGATCGACCATTTCACCGGACGGCGCTGGCTCCTGCGCCGGCGCCTGCGCGGCAGAAAGAAAGAGGGTGAGTGCGACCAGGAGAGGAATCCGCAACTGCCGCATCTGTAACAAGTTCCCCCTTGAAAGGGATCGGGCCGGCGCTCCCGCGCCGGCCCACGGTTATATCCCCTGAACGTGCTCAGGTTCCTAAGTTAGCGGCTCCCGGCACCCGTGTCGGGCGGCGCCGGCGCCGGAGGTGGCGCGCCCGGGACGTTGGGTGCCGGCGTTGCCGCCGGCCGGCTCGCCTCGACGCGTGCCACCACGGCAGGATAGGCGCGCTCGAGCACCTGCCCGGGACGCTGGTCGCGCAGCGAGTAAGCGACCGGTCCGAGAGGCAGCACGTCCCGCTCGCCCTTGATGATTCCTTCCAGCAGGCTCATGACACTCCGCTCGATGGCCTGCGCCTTGGTCTCGCCTTCCTTGGGCTCGATGGTCCGGAGACCAGCGGCGACCGCCGCGGCCAGCAGCCCCCTGCGCGATTCCGCCTGCATGCTGTCCCGCTCGGCCGCCGAGACCTCGATTCCCTGCCGTACCGCCTCTTGAATCAGGACTTCGTTCTTGGTCAGAGCGGTGAGCACCGGCTCGAGCTGCTCCTCGCTGGCTGCCGCGTAACGCGCCCGCGTATTGGGCGGGAAGCGGCGCATGATCTCCTGGTACTCGCCCGCGGTAAGCTTGCCATCCTCATAGGTAACCAGCGGCCGCGCCGCCGCCCGCTGGCCTAATTGCAGGTTGGGCTTCTGCGCCAGATCCCGCGCCACCTCGTAGGCGTCTTCCTGAATCTTGATCTTCCGCGGATCCGTGAGCTGCTTGATGTATGCTTCCTCCGCATCCATCTGCACCTGCACCTTCGCCCGCTCGCGGAAGCCCTCCTTCGCCTGCGCGAAGTCCGGCAGCTTGCGTTCCTCCACTTTGATGACGTGGAGGCCGAACGGGCTCTCGACTACCTGGCTCACCGCGCCCACGCCCAGGGCGAACGCCGCCTCCTCGAACGGCGCGACCATCTGGCCGCGGCCGAAGAAGCCCAGGTCACCGTCCTGCTGCGCACTGCCCGGATCTTGACTGTATTCCCGGGCCAGCGCCGCGAAGTCCGCACCGGCCGCCGCTCGCTGCCGCAGCTCCTCCGCCAGGGCCATCACACTGTCCCGCTGCGCCGGCGTCGCATCGGCCGGGAGCCGCAGCAGGATGTGCCGCGCCCGAACCTGCAGATCCGGCTGCTCCTTCTCGTAGAGCGCACGCAGCTCCTGCTCGGTGAGTGCCGTGTCGACCTTGATCACCTTGTCACGCAGCTTCCAGACGATGGCCTGCTCGACGTTGGGACGCACCACGCCCGACAGATCCACCGAGCGCAGCGTCGAGTCCTCGGCCGCCGCCGTGGCCAGGAGGATGTAGTCCACCCAGAGGTTCGCCACCGCGTCGACCACCTCCGCCTGCGCCGGCAGCCGCGGATTCGCCGCCAGCAGCGACGCCGCTTCCGTCACGGTCAACTCGTGGCCATTGGCACGGGCCACCACATCCGTATGAGCGGTCATCGCCTGGCCAAAGCTCTCACAAGCCGCGAAGGATAGTCCACCGGCCAGGGCAATGAACGCGATCATCTTTGCCATGTCTTCTCCTGTAACCTGCTGGAGGGTTGCCTGGGGAAAAGGTCAAGATGTTAAAACCTAGCCGCCATTCCAGCTTTCCGCCACCGGCCTGAACTGCTCTAACTGTTCTGCTGTAGGCTCAGTGGTCGAGTTCACAAGTACGGTGCCCAATGCCGCCCTATTTGTGAATTCGACCACTCAGGCGGCGCGGGCGCGGCTGCTGGCGAGGAGCTCGAGGGCTGCGGCGAGTGTTTCCGTGAGCGGCTGGGTTGCCGGACTGCGCAGCACGAGGGACAGCGGCATGGGTCGGCGCACCTCGATCTCGATGTTCTGGTCGCGCAGCGCCCCCTGCACACTGGCCAGTCGCGGGACGACGCCTTCCCTGAAGTTGAGGCGCGCTTCGCGGCCGCGCAGCAGCAGGCGCTCGAGGCCAATGCGCGCGCCCAGCAAGCGCAGCGTGGTGGCGGCCAGCAGGCGGTCGGCCTCAGGCGGTGGCGGCCCGAATCGGTCGCGCAGCTCCTCTCTCAGCACGGTGACCTCCGCCGCGTGCTGCATGCGGGCGAGGCGTCGATAGAGATGGAGCTTTTGGGAAGCGTCGGGCACGTAGCCGTCCGGGAAGTAGGTGCCGCCCTCGAGCGCCACCTCGGGCGGCGGGAAGCGTTCGGCGGCGCGCTCGCCGCGCAGGCGCCGGATCGCTTCATCCAGGAGGCGCGTGTAGGTGTCCATGCCCACGGCGTGCACGAACCCGGACTGTTCGGCGCCCAGGATGTTGCCTGCGCCGCGCAGCTCGAGGTCCTTGAGCGCGATGGCGTAGCCGCTGCCCAGTTCGGTGTAGTGCTCGAGGATGCGCAGGCGCCGTTCCGCTTCCGGGGTGAGTTCATCGGGCACGACGAGGTAGCAGTAGGCGCGGTGGTGCGAGCGCCCGACGCGGCCGCGAAGCTGGTAGAGCTGGGCGAGGCCGAACTGGTCGGCGCGGTCGACGAGCAGCGTGTTGGCGGTGGGCACGTCCAGGCCGTTCTCGATAATGGCGGTCGTGACCAGGACCTGGATCTCCCCCTCGAGAAAGCGGCGCATGATCCGGTCGAGCTGGGTGGCCGGGAGCTGGCCGTGGGCGATGCCCACGGCGGCGTGGGGAAGGAGACGCTGCACGCGCTCGGCGATGCCCGCGATGGTCTCGACGCGGTTGTGCACGAAGAAGACCTGGCCGCCCCGGTCCAGCTCGCGGCGCAGCGCATCCTCGAGGATCTCATCCACCCAGGGCACGACATGGGTGATGATGGGCATGCGGTCCCGGGGTGGCGTTTCGATGCGGGAGAGATCGCGCAGGCCGGCCAGCGAGAGATGCAAGGTTCGGGGAATGGGTGTAGCGGTGAGCGCCAGGACATCAATATTTCGTTTCAGCTCCTTGAGCGTCTCCTTGTGGCGCACGCCGAAGCGCTGCTCTTCGTCCACGACCAGCAGGCCGAAGTCGCGGAACACGACGTCGGGCTCGAGGAGCCGGTGCGTGCCGATCAGGATGTCCACGCGTCCCTCGGCCACGGCGGCCAGGATCTGCTGCTGCTCGCGGGGCGTTCGGAACCGGGAAAGCGCCTCGATGCGCACGGGGTAGCCGGCCAGCCGCTGGCGGAAGGTGTGGAGGTGCTGCTCGACGAGAATGGTTGTGGGCGCCAGGACAGCGGCCTGCTTCCCCTCCTGCGCTGCCTTGAACGCGGCGCGGATCGCGACCTCCGTCTTGCCGTAGCCGACGTCGCCGCAGAGCAGCCGGTCCATGGGACGGCGCGACTCCATGTCGCGCTTCACGTCGCCCGTCGCCTGCCGCTGGTCGGGCGTATCCTCGTAGAGAAAGCTGGACTCCATCTCTTTTTGCCAGCGGGTGTCGGCCGGGAAGGCGTGGCCCTCCGCGACCTGGCGGGCGGCGTACAGCTCGAGCAGTTCAGTGGCCATCTGCAGGATGGATTGCTCGGTCTTGCTGCGCAGCGTTTTCCAGCTCCTGCCGCCAATGCGGTGCAGCCGGGGCGGCGCGGCATCCTCGCGGTCGGCGACCCAGCGCTCGATGAGGTCGAGGCGGTAGACGGGCACGCGCAGGATCTCACCTTGGGCGTATTCAATGGCCAGGGCCTCGATTTCCTCGGCGGCGACGCGCACGCGCTCGAGCCCGAGGAAGCGGCCGATGCCGTGATCCAGGTGTACGACGTAGTCGCCCGGCCGGAGCTGGGCCAGGCTTTCCAGTGCGGCGGCGCCATGGAAGCGGCGGCCGCGCCGGAGCCGGCGGTCGCGGCGGAAGATCTCGTGGTCCGTAAGCACGCGCAGGGGCGGCTCGGCTCCTTCGAGCACGAATCCGTGGGCCAGGGTGCCGAGCGCCAGGGTCGCGCGCGGCGGCAGTCCGCCGTTGCCCAGCAGCTCCTCGAGGCGCTCGAGCTGTCCCGTGTTGTCGCACAGGACGAAGGTGTCCTCGCCTCGAGCCGCGCCGGCGCGCAGGATAGCGGAGAGGCGCTCCATGTCCCGGTCGACCGGCTCGGACTCGCGGGTGTGGAAGCGCAGGTCCGCGGCGCCGCCCGCTGCCAGAGTGAGCCGGCCAAATGAGGAGAGCCGCTCGAGTGCCTGCTCCGGCGGCAGGAACAGCGCCTCGGGTGCTGCCGGTTCGCCGCCGCGCCGCCGCTCGGCCTGATGCAGATGCAGCAGCTCGGTCCAGGTGCGGCGGAAGCCCTCTTCCGCCGCGGCGGCGACGGTGTCGACCAGCAGTGCATCCCGCGGCAGCACGTCCAGCAGCGAGCGGCGCACCGGTCGAGGCGCAGCCGTCGTGGCGTCGCTTACCCGGCGCAAATCGACCGGCAGGACATCGACGCGCGGCACTTCCCGCGTCGAACGCTGGTCGAGGATTTCGAACTGGCGGATCGAGGCGATGTCGTCACCCCAGAACTCGAGGCGCACGGGCTCGGCCGCGCCGAAGCCGAAGAGATCGAGGATCCCGCCCCGCAGCGCGAACTCGCCGACCGCCTCGACGAGCGGCACGCGGGTGAACCCCATGGCTTCGAGGCGCTGGGCGAGCTGGTAGGGCGGCGCGGCATCGCCGACCGCGAGGGTGAGGCGCAGCTCCGCCAGCTCACTCGGGATCTCGGCCTGCTCCTGCAGCGCCCGCAGCGTGGTAACGAGGATGCGGGCCCGGCGCGCCAGCAGCGCTTCCAGCGCCTCGACGCGCAAGCCGCTCACCTCGAGGTGCGGCTCTTCGGCCTCGTATGGCAGCGCCTCCCGCTGGGGATAGAGCGTGACCTGGCGCTCTTCCATCAAGGCCTGCAGGTCGGCTTCTGCGGCCTCGGCGCCGGCCGGGTCGGCGGCGATGAAGACCCACAGCCGCTGGGGCAGGGCTTCGGCGAGCCCCGCCAGAAGAAGCGGCGGCGTCGAACCGGCGAGCCCGCCCAGCCGCAGCGACTCGCCGGGCGCGGGAAGCCGCTGCCGTAGTTCGTGGAAGCCCGGCTGGCGCGACATCGCCTGGATCAACGCGGGGTGTGCCACTCTAGCGCCCTCCCGCCTGCGGCTCGGCCGCCACACTGTGCCGCGCCCCGCTCGTCTCGCCCTCGAGGCTGCCGCGCCGCGGAGCGGGTTCCGGCTCCGCCGGCAGGATCTCCGCACCGGCCCGAGCGGCCCGACGGGGAGCGGCGCCCGCAGCGGCCAGAAGCCCTTCCATGAGCAGGATGCCGAGTGCGGCCAGGACGAGCGGCCGCCACACCTCCCGCCCCACGCGGCGGCGGTAAACGGCGGCGCGCCATGCTCCGGGGTCCGCTGCCGCTTCGACGGGCCAGCCCGGGAACAGGGCGGCAATGCGGCCGCCATCCAGGCGGGTGAGGTCGGACTCGGCGGCGGGTGGATTCACGGCAAACCCATCGACCAGCCGGTCGCCGGCCAGGACCCGGTAGATGCCGGGGATCGCGGGCGCGCTGTAAGCGGCTCCGCCAGCCACGGTCTCCCGTTCCCCATCCGGGCGCACGATGGTTCGAGCCTCCGGCGGCACGGTGATGGTGCCGCCGGGCGCCGCTTCGGCGCGCGGCGGCTGAGCGGCTGCCCAGGCGCCGAGCAAGCGATCCAGCAGCGGGAGCATGGCGGCTGACGTGGGCAGTGTGGTCGCTTCCGTGGAGAGCGCCGAGGCGACCAGGAGATAGCGCCCGCCACCCGCCGTCTCCCCCGCGACAACCCAGGGCGCGCCATCGTGCAGGCGCAGGAGCACGGTATCCGGCTCGGCACTGGGGCGCCGTTCCAGCACGTACGCCTCGTGGATCCTGGTGCCCTCCAGCGCCTTCCCCATTTCTTCGTCCCCGCGAACCCCTCCCACCCTGGACTCGCCGCCGGCCGCCGGCGGGCCCAGGCGCCAGGGAATCCCGGCCGCCGCCAGCCGCCGGTTAGCCGCGGGTAGCTCGATGCTCGAAGCCGGGGCGAGGACAAGCGCCGTGCGGCCCCTGCGTACGGCCTCGGCCCCTGCGGCGGCGGGCGCCACTACCAGGTCGGCCGATGGCGGGGGAACGCGGCGGAGGCGGCCCGCGTCGGCCAATACGTCCAGCGCCTGCTCGACGAAGGGCAGGGGCTCGGCAAGCGCCACTGTGGGCGGCGGCTGGATGCGTACGGCGAAATAGCGCCGGTCATCGGCTCGCAAGGCATCGGGGTCGATCTCGACCCAGCCGGTAACCAGGCCGGCGCCGCGGGGCGGGAAGGGTAGCAGCGCGGCAAGCGCCCGGGCGGTCGTGTCCCCGGCTCCACTCCCCCCGGCGACGACAGCCGCCGCGGCCACGCGGCCCTCGACGAGCAGGCGCAGACTCAGGGAATCACGGGCGCCCGCACCCACGATCGTAGCCGCCACGCTCGAGCGTTCGCCAGCACGCGGCGCAACGCCGCCGCCCACCTGGACATCGGCCACTGCCCTATTTGCCGGCACCTGGCGCCTGGGTGCCCATACCACGAGCGGCGGCGCGCCTTCGTCGCCCTCGACCGTCCCGGAAAAGCCGGAGGCCTGCAGATCGCTCAGCACGTGGATTTCGGTGGCCCGGCCCTCGGCGCCGGCCGAGAGCAGCGCCCGG
This sequence comes from Gemmatimonadota bacterium, assembly GCA_016209965.1. Taxonomy (NCBI): domain Bacteria; kingdom Pseudomonadati; phylum Gemmatimonadota; species Gemmatimonadota bacterium. The sequence continues at coordinate 14,218 of JACQVE010000136.1, forward strand.
GCCCGCTGGACGGCTATGCTGAGCTCGGCCGCGCCTGCCGTGACCTCCGTCACACGTACCCGCTGCGCCGTGCTGACGGCATCGCCGGGCAACGCCGGCTCGCCGGGCACACCCGCGCGAATCAGCCAGAACCGATCCTCCGGCCGGCCTCGGGCCAGCGTTTCCAGCGCCCGCTGCTTCAACACCTCGAGCACGCGCCGGTCGCCCTGGACGAGACCGCTGCTGAGCGAATTGTCCAGGATGATCACGGCTGCAGTGGGCTCGTGTGCGGCGCCGCCGCGCCGCGCGACCGGCCGTGCGGCGGCGAGTGCCAGGAGCAGCAGGCCGGCGACGCGCAAGGCGAGGAGCAGGAGCTGCCGCAGCCGGATGCGCCGCGCGTGCTCCGTCTCCGCACGGCGCAGGTAGCGCAAAGCCGGAAACACCAGTCGCGGCCCCTGATGCCGCTGCAGCAGGTGCAGGATCAACGGAACGGCGACGGCCGCGCCCAGCGCCAGCAGCCAGGGCTGCAGGAAGCCCATCAGCCGAGGCGCTCCCGCTTGTGCAGGTAGGCGCGCAGTGCTGGAACCAGAGCGGCTTCCGTCTCCACCACCGTATAGTCCATGCCCAGCGGCACGAGCGTGTCGCGCCACTCGGCCAGGGCGCGCTCGACCGCCTCCCGGTATTCGGCACGCAAGTCGGCGACGCTCACCGGCAGCTCGTCGCCTGTCTCGGGGTCAATGAAGCGCGCATCGCCGACGCCCGGCAACTCTCGCTCCCCGGGATCCAGCAGGTGGAATACCAGCACCTCGTGGCCCCGGTGCCGCAGGAAGCGCAGTGCCAGACGCGTCGATTCCGGCTCGACCAGCAGGTCAGAAAGCAGGATTACCAGCCCGCGCCGGCGCAGTCGGCCGGCGATGTCGCGCAGCGCGCTGCCGGCCTCGGTGCGGCCGGCCGCCTGGAGCGGCGCCAGCGCGCGCAGCACTTCGTGCCAGTGGCGGCGCCCGCCGCGCGGCGCCACGTGGCTGCGGACGGCCTGGTCAAAGCCGACGACTCCCACCGCATCCCCCTGCCGTAGCAGCAGCAGGGCCAGGCAGGCTGCGAGCTGCTTGGCATACCACAACTTGGGGGGAATCTCACCCGGCGCCGAGCTCCACGCCATGGAGGCACTGGCGTCCAGCAGCAGATACGCGCGCAGGTTGGTCTCTTCCTCGAACTGCTTCACGTAATACCGATCCGAGCGGCCGAACATGCGCCAATCCACGTAGCGCAGGTCATCACCGGGCTGGTACGCCCGGTGCTCGGCGAATTCGACCGAGAAACCCCGGTGCGGCGAGCGGTGTAGCCCGGCGAGGAAGCCCTCGACGACCCGGCGCGCAATGAATTCCAGCCCGCCCATGGCGGACAGCTCCCGCGGGCTGAGCAGCTCGGGGCGCGCGGCCCGGGGCGGACTGTGCTGCGTGATGCTCATGGACAAAACCTTTCCTGGTCGAAGCCGACCACCTGGCCAGGTCGATTCCGGGCTCGATGGGGCCGGCAGCCGCTCGAGCCGCGGCGAGCGATCCGGCCGGCGCGCCAACCCTGTCCAGTGCCTGGGATACCCCGGCAGGGGCGCGAAGATCGCAGTGCCTGGTCGCGCCCGGGCGCGACCGGGTATCTTTGGGGCGCCGCCGCCAGAGCTTGCCCGCCGGGCGGCGGAGGCAAAGGCCGGGCCGCTGATTCTGCGCCCGAGAAAGGAGGCCATCTTGCTCCAACGTCGAAGGAATAAGCTGTCGCAAGGTTCGCTGTGGACGGCGTCATTTTTCCTGTTGGGGTGTGCGGCTCCCTCGGCCGAGTCGGCGCGGGCGGCGTCGGACACGATTGCGCCGCTCCAGGCAGCGGCGAGCATTACGGCAGACGAGATGCGCGCGCACATCGCGGTGCTCTCGAGCGACGAGCTGCGCGGCCGCGAGACACCGAGTCCGGGCCTCGAACGAGCGGCTGCCTATCTGGCTGCGGAGTTCGAGCGGCTGGGACTCGAGCCGCTGGGTGATGGTGGCACGTTCTTGCAGCGTTACCCTTTCCCGCTGATCTCGCTGCCGGCAGAGTCGGTGAAGCTCGAGCTCTCGGTCGGGTCGCTCCGGCGAGTGCTAGCTTACGGCGGTGACTACGCGGTCGAGCCTGGCGCGACGGGGGAGGCGGACGTCGCGCTCGTATTCGCGGCGGGCGGCGTCCCGCCCGGCGCGGGGGGTGCGCTGGCTGGCACCGCCGTGCTCGTGGACCTGCCCGGTCGAGTCGGCGCGACGTGGGAGGCGGCGCGCAACGCGGCGCGAGCCGCTGCGGCGGCGGCTGGCGCCCGCGCCATCCTCTTTGTGCTGGATCCCGCGATAGGCGCCGATTGGCTGGCCGGATTCGCGCGCTGGATGGCGCGACCGGCGCGCCAGTTCGGCGGACTGCCCGAGATTCCGTCGTTCTACCTGCGAGACGGCGCGGCCCGTGAGCTGGTCCGGGCGGCGGGGGCGGAACTCGAGGCTCTGCGCGCGCTGGGGGGAGAGAACCAGACCAGGCCGTTGCCGCTGGCCGGTGCTCGCGCGCACTTCCTGGTGCGGCCTCAGGTCCTGGATGATGCGCAGCCGCCCAACGTGGTTGCGTTGCTGCCCGGCAGCGACCCTGCTCTGCGCGACAGCTACGTGATCTTCAGCGCGCACATGGACCACCTGGGCGTGGGGCCGGCGGACGCGACGGGCGACTCGATTTACAACGGCGCCGATGACGACGCCTCCGGCACTGCGGCGTTGCTCGAGATCGCGGAGGCGTTTGCCATGCTCTCCCCGCGGCCGGCTCGCTCCCTCATTTTCCTGGCCGTGAGCGGGGAGGAGAAGGGGCTGCTAGGCTCGGCCCACTTCACGGCGCGGCCGCCGATTCCGCTGGGACAGGTGGTGGCCAACTTCAACATCGACATGATCGGCCGGAACGCACCCGACAGCGTGGTCGCGGTCGGCGCGGAGTATACCACGCTTGGCGGGCTGGCGCGGGAAGTTGCGGCGCAGCACCCGGATCTCGGCCTCACCGTGGCCGATGACCCCTGGCCCGAAGAGCGCTTCTTTTTCCGCAGTGACCACTTCCATTTCGCCGAGCACGGCGTTCCCGCGTTGTTCGTGTTCGCCGGCGTGCACCAGGATTACCACCAGCCCTCGGACGAAGTGGACCGGGTCGATGCGGACAAGGCGGCGCGCATCGCGCGCCTCCTTTTCTACGCGGGAAACGAGGTAGCCACGGGCGCTGCCACGCCCCACTGGACGGAGCGTGGCAGCGCCGAGCTCGCTCCACTCTGGGCCCGCTAGCGGCTGGCGATCTCGAGGCCCAGGCTCAGGCCGTAACCTGAGCCGGCAGCCAGGCGCTCCGAGAAGCGGAAGGGAGCGAAGCTGGTGCCATCCGCGACCGGCGCTTCGTCGTTCCCGGTGGCCAGTGTGCCGGCGAGCGTCAGGGCCAGGGGCCCGAAGCCGAGGCTGGTGCCCGCGGCGAGCTGGCTGGCGCCGTCGAGCGAGGTAGCGAATCCGCCGCGCAGCCGCAGGAAGGAGAGGAAGGGCAGTTGCTGCTCGAGGCCGAACGCCAGGTACTTGGGCCAGGCCGCGTGCAGGTCGCCCTTGCCCTGGGTGGTGCTGAACGTGGCGCCCAGGGAGGTCAGGCCGGTCTGGTAGCCGATGCCCACGCGGATCACGCGCGGGAAGTACGCCTCGCGAAACAGGTCCCGCGCCGTCTCGTACGCCTGCTGCGGCACGGCGCCGGGGTCGAAGTCCTCCGCCTTCAGGCTGTCCAGTAGCTCCGTCGGATCGAGGTCCAGCTCTGTGCCGTCGAACTCCGCACTGCGGACCTCGATCGCCTCGTCCCACTCCATGTGCTGGAACGCGTTCTGGACGGCTATCCCCAGCGTCAGGCCTGGCTCGGGCTGCGCCGCGATGCCGAAGTCGACGCCGTACCCCGTGCCACCCGCGGACTGGACGGCCACCACCGGGATCGAGAACTCGCTCGTCGCCAGGTTGATGTTGGGCTCGAAGATGCGGAAGCGCTGCAGGTTCTGGCCGACCACGAAACGGCCGGCAACGCCCACGGTCACGGTGCCGAACGAAGAGGTGGAACCCAGCGCACGGCCGTAGCCGGCCACCACCGTATGATACCAGGCGTTGCGCAAGGTGGTATTGCCTACGCGGTATTCGGCCAGCCGGTTGTAATCGATGTCGCCGTACTGGCGTGCGTAGAGCAGCAAGTCCACGAACTCGCGCCCGAAGTTGGCATTCAACATGCCCGTGCTGGACACACTGACCGCCACGGGGCCAATGCTCAAGGCGCCGGCTGTGACCTGGCCATCGCCGCGGAAGCCGAGCCCTTCGTCGGGAATCTTGCTCAGGATGCGGGCGCGGTCCTGGTCTGTCGGGTCCTTGGTGACGAATTTGAACAGGTCGCTGAACTCCGGGCCCAGCATGGCGCCGTCCAGCGTGACCTGCCCCAGCCCTAGAGACCAGAGCGAATGGCCTTCCAGCGCCAGGTTGGCCGGATTCCAGTTCACGGCGTCATAGCCGCGGGACAGGCCCATGTAGGCGCCGGCGAGCCCCGCACTGCGCGGGTTCGATCCGGTCTGGGCGTCGAGCGGCCAGGCAAAGGCCACGCCGAGCGCGGCCAGGGCGAGGATTGCATGGGAGCGAGTCACGGTCGGTTCTCCAGTCAGAGCGTCCTTTGCTGGTCGGTTACTGGCGCTGCATGTGCACTCGGGCAACGCGAGGCCATGATTCGATCCCTGGGGTGCAAACGTGAAGGGGAGAAGGGGTTACAGCGAGACAACAGCTCATGATAAGCCGCCTCGGCGGCACCTGTCAATAGCCGGCGCAGCCGTGCCGGGCGGCTGATTGATTCCGATGCGTTTCCCGGTTATATTCGGTTTTTCTTTGTGGCGCTTCACTTTGCGGGGTTTTCCTGAGACGTGCGCATCGAGAGGATCCGGAATTTCTGCATCATTGCCCATATCGATCATGGCAAGTCGACGCTGGCGGACCGGCTGCTGGAGCGGACGGGGACGCTCGAGCGGCGCGAGATGCGGGAGCAGGTGCTGGACACCAATGCGCTGGAGCGGGAGCGCGGCATCACCATCAAGCTGCACGCGGTGCGCATGCGCTATGCGGCGCGGGACGGCGGGGAGTACGAGCTCAACCTGATCGATACTCCCGGGCACGTGGACTTCACCTACGAAGTTTCGCGTTCGCTCGCGGCTTGTGAGGGCGCGCTCCTGGTGGTGGATGCCAGCCAGGGCATTCAGGCGCAGACGCTATCCAACCTGTTTCTGGCGCTGGACGCGGGGCTCGAGGTGGTGCCGGTGCTGAATAAGATCGACCTGCCGGGAGCCGAGCCGGAGCGCCGGCGCGCGGAGCTGGTCGAGCTGCTGGGCGTCGATCCGGCGGAGGTGCTCGAGGTCTCGGCGAAGGAGGGGACGGGGGTGGAGGAGCTGCTCGAGGCGATTTTGCGGCGGGTACCGCCGCCGGTGGGCGCGGCTGACGCGCCGCTGCGGGCGCTGATCTTCGATTCCTACTACGACAAATACCAGGGCGCGGTGCCCAATGTGCGGGTCGTGGACGGCCACCTGCGGCCCGGCATGCGGATCGCCTTCGGCGCGACGGGCGCCGCCTACCAGGTGGACGAGGTCGGCTATTTGCGCCTGGGTCGGGTGCCGCAGCCGGTGCTGGGGCCGGGCGCGGTGGGTTACCTGCTGGCCGGCATCAAGCGGGTAAGCGATACGCGGGTGGGCGACACGGTACTGGACGCGGACCGGCCGGCGGCGGAGCTCTTGCCGGGGTACCGTGAGATCAAGCCCATGGTGTTCAGCGGCCTGTACCCCACGGATTCGGACCAGTACGAAGAGCTGCGGGACGCCCTCGAGAAGCTGAAGCTGAACGATGCCAGCCTGTTCTACGAGCCGGAGAGCTCGACGGCGCTGGGGTTCGGCTTCCGCTGCGGCTTCCTCGGGCTGCTGCACATGGAGATCGTGCAGGAGCGGCTGGAGCGCGAGTTCGGGCTCGAGCTGGTGACGACGGTGCCCAACGTCGAGTACCATGTGGTGCTGGCGGACGGGACGCGCCTCGAGGTCGAGAATCCGAGCGCGCTGCCCGATCGCTCGAAGATCGAGCGCATCGAGGAGCCCTACGTGCGCGCGCGAATCGTCTGCCCCGCGGAGTACATCGGCAACGTGCAGAAGCTGTGTCACGAGCGGCGCGGCGAGTTCGACTCGATGCATTACCTGGACCCGACGCGTGTCGAGTTCGTGTACCAGCTCCCCCTGGCGGAGATCGTACTGGACTTCTACGACCGGCTCAAAGGCTCGACGCGCGGCTACGCCTCGCTGGATTGGGAGTTGCTGGAGTACCGGCCCAACGACCTGGTCAAGCTGGAGATGCTGATCAATGGCGAGGCCGTGGACGCGTTCAGCGTGGTCATCCACCGCTCGAAGGCGTACCACTACGGCCGCGCGCTGGCGGGAAAGCTGCGGGAGCTGATTCCGCGGCAGCTCTTCGAGGTGGCGATCCAGGCGACGATCGGCACGCGGATCATCGCGCGGGAAACCATCCGCCCGCTGCGCAAGAACGTGACGGCCAAGTGCTACGGCGGGGACATCACGCGGAAGCGCAAGCTGTTGGAAAAGCAGAAGGCGGGGAAGCGGCGGATGAAGCAGGTGGGCACGGTCGAGATCCCGCAGGAGGCGTTCCTGGCGGTGCTGCAAGTCGGGGAGTAGCCTTTGCTGATCCCGTACCCGTACCAGTACCCGTGCCCGTGCCCGTGCCCGTAGCCCGCCTTTCGCCGGGTGAGGGAATCGTTTGTGCCGATCCGTTTCCCGGCCTTCCGCCTGCCTCGAGCGAAAGGATCCGGTCGAGCGGTGGTGCTTCCGGGCACGGCGAGGGGCACGGGCACGTGCACGGGCGCGGGCACGAGCTCCGAGAGAAATGGCACGGCCGCGTGAGCTGATCCTCCGCGCCCCCAACCACCTGGGCGATCTGGTGATGGCGCTGCCCGCGCTGGAGGTGGCGGGGGCCGCGGCTGATACGCTGGTCCTCGAGACGCTGGCGCCGCTGCTCGAGCTGAGTGGGTTCCGCGGCCGCGTGCTGCCGCTCGAGCGGGGGGCGGCGGGCTTCTGGAGTGGCGTCCGGCGCCTGCGCCGCGGGCGCTACCGGCGGGGCGTGCTCCTGCCGCCCTCCTTCTCCTCCGCGCTGCTGTTCCGGCTGGGTGGGGTGCGCGAGCGGCGCGGCATGCAGACGGACGGCCGCTCGATGTTGCTGACCGAGCCCGTCCCGCTGCACCGGCTGGCGGGGCTGCACCGCAGTGCAGTCTACTTCGCCCTGGTGACGGGCTCGCCGCCAGCCGCGCCGCTGGTGCCGCGGGTCAGGGTTGCCGCGGGTGCGCGGGAGGCGTGGGCGCGCCTGGTGGGGGGCGGCGGCCGCCCCGTGGTAGGCTTGTTTCCGGGCGGCCACGCGCCTTCCCGGCGTTGGGACGGCGGCCGCTTCGCCGCCCTGGCCCGCGCCCTGGCGGCCCGAGGAGCGCGCGTTATCGTGTTCGGCGGGCCGGCGGAGCGAGAACTGACGGCGCGCGTGGCCGGCCAGGTGGCAGTCGATGCCGGCGGCCGCACGGACCTGCCGCTGCTCGCCGCCGGATTGGCCGACTGCCACCTGCTGGTGAGCAACGACAGCGGGCCGCTGCACCTGGCGGCAGCGGTGGGCACGCCGACCGTGTCACTCTGGGGAGCCGGCAACCCGGCGGTCACGGGTCCGGCGGGCGCGGCGCACCGGTTGCTGCGCCGCCCGGAGCTGCCGTGCGTGCCCTGCGTGAAGAACCGGTGTCCGCGGAGCGGCCGCGGCTATGTTCTGGAGAGGGCCGAGGTGGAATGCCTGAAGCTGATCGAAGTGGGCGATGTCCTGGCCGCCGTCGAGGCGGCACTCGCCGCGCGCGGGACTGAGACGTAGCCGGCACCAGAGGAGGAAATGGCTGTTCCCGCGGACAAGAAGTGGATCGTCGGGGTCGACCTGGGCGGTACCAACGTCGTCGTCGGCGTCCTGCCCATAAACGGCGGTCACGTGCTGGCCCTGCACAGCCAGCCTACGGAGGCGGCGCGCGGCGCGAAGTTCGTCGTGGACCGGATCGTGGGCCTGGTCGAGCAAGCGATCGCCGAAGTGCTGGCCGAGCATGCGGGCTCGCGCCAGGAGTTCGCGGGCGTGGGCATCGGCTCGCCCGGCCCGCTGGACCGCCAGACCGGCACGGTCATCAATACGCCCAACCTGGGGTGGCGCAATTTCCCGCTGCGCGACCTGATCGCGAATGCGGTCCACCTGCCGGCTACCCTGGACAATGATGCGAACTGTGCCACCTACGGCGAGTGGTGGCTGGGTGTGGGGCGCGATGTGGATACCCTCGTGGGGCTCACCCTGGGCACCGGCATCGGCGGCGGCATCGTGCTCAATGGCAAGATCTTCCACGGCGTGAGCGACGCCGCAGGCGAGATCGGGCACATGACCATTGACTCGACCGGCCGCAAGTGCAAGTGCGGCAACTACGGCTGCCTCGAGGCGTATGCCTCGGGGCCGGCTATTGCGGCGCGGGCCATTGAAGGCATCGAAGCGGGTGCCGAGACCATGCTGCCCGACCTGGTGAATGGCAGGCTGGAGGACATCACGGCGGCCACGGTCTACGAGGCCGCGGTGCTCGGTGACCCGTACGCCGACGAGATCATGAAGGAGACAGCCAAATTCCTGGGCGCCGGCGTAGCCAACATCATCAACGTCCTGAATCCGGCCATGGTGGTCATTGCGGGCGGCGTCACCCGCGCGGGTGACCATCTTTTCGTGCCCCTGCGGGCCGAGGTGCGCCGGCGCGCGTTCCGCAGCGCGGAGGAAGCCTGCCAGATCGTGTCCGGTCGGCTCCCCGGGACGGCCGGCGTGGTGGGCGCCGTGGCGGCGTTCAAACAGGAGAGGTACGGGGAAGTCTGAGCCATGCCGCGACTCGGGGTCCTCGGAAC
>JACQVE010000137.1 GCA_016209965.1 Gemmatimonadota bacterium
GGCCTGCACTACGCCCGGCGAGTCACCGACCGCCTGAGCTTTGGCGTGACCGGCAAGCTAGCGCAGGAAGGCCTCGACTTCGCGCAGGCTCGCTGGGTGGGCGCGGATGTGGGGACGGTCTTCCGCACCGGGCTGCTGGCAAGCACCGTGGGCGTGTCCATCTCGAACCTCGGTTCCCGCGCCCGCATGGAAGGCGCAGCGCTGGACCGGAAGGTCGTGGCCACCAGGGATCCGCTCTTCCCTACGGCGCGCGAGCTGCCGGCGTCGTTCCAGACGCAGGAGCTGCACATGCCCACCATGTTCCGCTTCGGCGTGCGCACCGAGCTGGTCGGCCCGCCCCACGCGCTCGTGGCCGCCAATGCCAGCCATTCCCTCAACCTGCTCACCGAGCTCACGGACGCCATTGATGGGCCCATCTCGCCCGTGCTCGCCCTCGAGTACGCCTTCCGGGAGCGCGCGTTCCTGCGCGGATCCAAGCGCTGGCAGCGCGAGGACCGCGCGCCCTTCGATTTCGGCGATGGCCTCGCCGCCGGACTCGGCGTCCGCATTCCGGTGCTCGGCCGCAGCCTGATTCTCGATTACGCCTTTCAGACGCTGGACCCGCTGGGCTCGTCCCAGACGTTCTCCGTTGAGTTGGGCTTCTAATGCGTGCGAGGACTGCCATGATTCGACCAGTTTATCTATCCGCCGGGCTCCTCCTCGCCCAGGCCGCGGGCGCCAGCGCCCAGGTGGCGCCGGGCCGGTTCCAGGTGAGCGTGGAAGGCGCCTGGCAGACATATGCGGAATCCGCCGCGCTCGACAATGCGCCGCTGGCAGGGCTGCACGGCGTCTTCTACCTGAACCGATCCCTGGGGCTGGGCGCCCACCTGCTGGCGGGACGGCCCTGGACCCGCGGCGAGTACTTCCCCTACGTCCGCCACTCCTATCTCTCTGCGGACGAGACCAACGACACCACCCTTCTCTATGTGGTGCGCCAGCACGTGACTCACCTGCAGTTGGGGATCGACGCGACCGTGCGCCGCGAGTGGGGTCGCCTGGCCCCCTTCGCCACGGCCGGGGTCGGCCGCTATCGCTTCTTCCTCGATCCCGAGCAGCTCAACCGCCTCGAGGACTTGAGTGGCACCTCCTTCCACTTCGGCGGCGGCCTCGAGCTGCAGATGTCCGAGGCCGCCGGCCTGCGCTTTGGCCTCACCGACCAGGTGCTGCTCGACTTCGATCGCGACCGCTTCTGCGTCAACTGCAGCGGCGCCATGGCCTTGCTGCAGGAGGACCGCTTCCCCAGCCCGCTGCGCGTGGTGGCAAAGGAGAGCACCATCCACAACTGGCGCTTCGTCGGTTCCTTCAGCTTTGTTCCCGGAGGGCAGCCATGACCCGGGCCGTTGCCACCTCGATTGCAACCGGGGCACTGAGTCTGACGCTCGTGGCCTGCGACGCCGAAACGCCCTTCGAGCTGGCGGGCGGCCCCGTCTACGATTTCCGCGTTGTCGTCGAGGCCACTGCCGCTGGATTGCTGCCCGGTGGCGGTGTGCAGGTCTTCAGCAAAGCGGGCGGCGTGCTCGACAGCCTGCGCCTCACCCTCAAGGGGCTGGCACCCCTCGCTTCCGGCGGCTACACGCTCTATTCCGTGGACGAACGCACCAACGCGGTGTCTACCGCCCGCACCGGCATCGCGCCCGACAGCCTGGGCAACGCCAGCACGACCGTCACGCGCGCGGCCCTGGGCAGCGGCACCAGCGTGGTGCTGGGGTTCGGAGCGGCCGACTACGGCAGTGCTTTCAAACCCCTGTACTTCCAGTTCCGCAGTCCCGCCTCCGGCGCGCTCACGGCCAGCGGCTCGCTCAAGCTGGGGAAGTTCAGTGGGACAACCTCAACCTCGAGCACATTCCGGATGCCGCCATCAGCCAGGTGGGGTCGCGGTGGCCTGTGGATCGACCAGCCCAGCAGGGGCGACGTGTGGCTGCGCGGCTACGTGCTGCACGTGCCCCTGGCACCCAACGGCTTCCAATGGGTGGGTTGGACCGTACGCCTCAGCTCGGCCGGCGATACCATCAAGGCTGCGGCGCGGCTCGGACTCCTGACGGACTCGGCCGGCACGGCGTTCGACGACCCGGAAACCGCCCCCAGCGGCGCGGCACTCCCAGAATTGCCCAAGGCCTTCTTCGACGGCAGTAAGAGCGGACTGAATGCCGCCCTCGAGACATTCACGCATGTCTTCCTCACCCTCGAGCCCCGGGGTGCTGCGGCCAGCCGGCCCGCTCCGACTATTGTCTACCGGGGCGCGTTTCCCCGACAGTACCTGCTCAGGAGCACCCAGTGACACGCGGGTGCCTTGCCCAAATGGACCGCTCGACACCCTCGAAACCGTCGCGCCGCTTGACCGTAGCCAAAGCCGCCGCTCGCGCCTAGCTTGCCCAGTGATCACGGATCTCTAGCCGGCAACTACTCCCCCACGATGCGGAGGCGCGCATCGACATCGCCTGGCCAATCATGCTGTGGGCCGGCACCGCCGCCACCCTCGCCGTGGCCTGGCTCGCCGCCCTGCTGCCCGGCAGCGGCATCAGCGCCATCCGGTTCCTCGGCTGCCTGCCCGGCGCCGGACCCGCGGGCTTGCTCAATGGCCTGCTGGGATGGCTTACCTTGCTGGCCACCGGCACGCTGGCGCTTCCCATCCTCTATGCCCTGGGCTTCGAAGCCCTGGGCCGCGCGCACCTCGACAACGGGCTGCTGCTGGGAGCCGTCCACTCCCTTGCCGCCGGATTCGCCCTGCCTATCCTGGGCAACAGAAACCGCTGCATCCGCGCCGGAAAGCTTCCCCCACCCGGACCCTTCGCCTACCGCTACGGCCGCCTCGCACCCCTCCGCTTTATCCTCGCGCACCTGCTCTACGGCGCCATCATCGGCTACGTCTACGTCGTGCCCCTTCCTGCCTAGTGCTTCGCCACACACGTCCCAACCACCGAGGCGGCGCACTCGTGTCGGTTGACACCAGGCCACCCGCCGCCCCACCCTTCCGCCTATGGATAAACGAGAAAGACACGACGCCATCCTCGACCTCCTCCGCCGCCGCCGCATCTCCAGCCAGGAGCACCTCCGACAACTCCTCCTCGAGCGCGGCTTCGAGGTCACCCAGGCAACCCTCTCCCGCGACATCCGTGAACTCCGCCTCGTCAAGGTGCCCGACGCCCAGGGCCACGCCTACTACACACTGCCGCCCGACCAGTGGGAGCAGACCCCGCCCCTGCAACGGCTCCTGCGCACCCTCTTCGTCGGCAGCGAAGGCACCGGCAACCTCCTCGTCGTCAAGACCCTGACCGGCGGCGCCCAACCCATCGCCGTCGCACTCGACTGGGAAGAATGGCCCGAAATCGTCGGCACCATCGCCGGCGACGACACCATCCTCCTCATCCTGCGTAACCGCAAGCAGCTCCCCACCATCCAGCACCGCCTCGAATCCCTCGCCGGCCTGCACCACCAGGGTTGACAAGCGGCAAGTTGGGCTGCATAGTTATGCGCCAACAGGCGCATAAGTCCCCGGACCCACCAGCGGCCGGGAGAAAGGCGGCACAATGGCGCTCACCGTGGTGCTGGCATATTCGGGTGGACTGGACACGTCCATCATCGTGCCCTGGCTGCGCGAGACGTACGGGGCGGATGTGGTGTGTCTGGCGGCGGATGTGGGGCAGGGGGAGGAGCTGCGCGGGGTGGAGGCGCGGGCTCGGCGGCAGGGTGCGGCGGCGTGTGTGGTGGAGGATTTGAGGGAGGTGTTTGTGCGGGAGGCGATCTGGCCGACGCTGCGGGCGGGCGCGGTTTACGCGCGCAAGTACTTGTTGGGGACGGCCATGGCGCGTCCGGTGGTAGCGCGGGCGCAGGCGGAGCTCGCCTTGCGCATAGGTGCGGACGCGCTGGCGCACGGCTGCACGGGGAAGGGCAACGACCAGGTTCGTTTCGAACTGACGTACGCGGCGTTTGCGCCGCGGCTGCGCGTGATTGCGCCGTGGCGGGAGTGGGGTATCCGTTCTCGTGAAGAAGCGCTCGAGTACGCGGCGGCGCGGGGGATCGAGGTAGCGGCCTCCAAGGAGAAGATTTACTCGCGGGACCGGAATCTCTGGCACCTCTCGCACGAGGGTGGTCCGCTGGAGGACCCGGCTTTCGAGCCGCCGCCGGAGCTGCTGCAGTGGATCCGGCCGCTGGAGGAGGTGCGGGACCGGCCGGAATACGTCGAGATCGGCTTCGAATCCGGCTACCCGGTGTCGGTGGATGGGGAAGTGCTGGAATGCGTTCCTTTGCTCGAGCGGCTGAACGCCCTGGGTGCGGAGCACGGGGTCGGGGTAGCCGACGTGGTGGAGGACCGGCTGGTCGGCATGAAGTCGCGGGGCGTCTACGAGACGCCGGGCGGCACGCTGCTCCATGAGGCGCACCGGGATCTCGAGCAGCTCGTGCTGGACCGGCGCACCCTGGCCCTGAAGGACGAGCTGGCGGCGCGCTATGCCGATCTGGTGTATGAGGGCCGCTGGTGGTCAGCGGAGCGGGAGGCGTTGGACGCACTGGTGAGCGCAACCCAGCGGCACGTCACGGGCGCCGTGCGGCTCAAGTTGTACAAGGGGAACGCTGTTGTGGTCGGGCGCAGAAGCCCGTATTCGCTGTATGACCGGGCGCTCGCCTCATTTGGCGGGGAAGGGGAGTACAATCACGCGGACGCGGAGGGCTTTATCCGCCTGTTTTCGCTGGGCACGCGTGCAGAGTCGCGGCGCGCCATGGCGGAGGCGGCTGGGCCTGGCGCGGAGCCGCCTGCGCCGGGCGCCGCCGAGCGGGTGGCGCCGGCGCCGGGAGACGACACGGAGGTCGAGTTGGCGGGAGTTCCCGCACATTAGTGGTTTCGGCGACGAGCACGGGCTTTGGGGAGGCCGCTTTGCGGTGCCCCTCTCACCGCTCCTCCATGAATTGAATCGCAGCTTGCCCGTGGACGGGCGGCTCTGGGCGGAGGACGTCGAGGCCAGCCAGGCCTGGGCGCAGGCGCTGGTGGGGGCTGGCGTCCTGACGGCCCAGGAGGCGGAGGCGCTGTCCGCCGGGCTGGAGCGGGTCTCCCAAAAGCTGGAGGCCGGGGCAGCCGTCTCCGCTGCAGACGAAGACATTCACACACTGGTCGAGCGACTGCTGTACGAGGAGGTGGGGGAGGTGGCGGGGAAGTTGCACGCGGGTCGCTCGCGCAACGACCAGGTTGCCACGGATTCCCGCCTGTGGGCGCTTCGCGCAGGTACCCGGCTCGATGGTGGGTTACGTGGCCTGCAGTCGGCCCTTGTCGAGCAGGCCGCAGCAGCCCTGGACTTTTTGATACCTGCCTACACGCACCTGCGTCGCGCGCAGCCGATGCGGCTAGCGCACTGGCTGCTTTCGCATTTTTGGGCGCTCCAGCGCGACCGCGAGCGGCTGGCAGACGCGCTCGAGCGCGTCTCCGTGCTGCCGCTCGGTTCGGCGGCGTCCAGCGGGTCTGGCTTCCCGGTGGACCGCGAGCTGCTCAGGCGGCTCCTCGGTTTTCGCGCCGTTTCCGCCAACTCGCTCGATGCCGTGGGCGACCGCGACTGGGTCGCCGAGCTCGTCTTCACGGCCGCGTTGGCCGCCGCTCACCTGTCGCGGCTGGCCGAGGACCTGATCCTGTTCTCCGCTGAGGAGTTCGGCTTCGTTCGCCTGCCCGAGGCGTACACCACGGGTTCCAGCCTCATGCCGCAGAAGCGGAATCCTGACGGGCTCGAGCTGGCCCGCGCCAAAGCCGCACGTCTCGCGGGCGATGTCGTCGCGGCACTCGCGCTGCTGAAGGGCCTGCCCTCGGGGTATCAGAAGGACCTGCAGGAGGACAAAGTCCTGCTTTTCGGCGCCTTCGACACCCTGGCCAGCGTGCTGCCGGTAACCCGCGAGACCGTCGCCGGCCTGCAGTGGGACGAACCAGCCTTGCGCCTCGCCGCCTCCGACGATTTCCTGATGGCCACGGACCTGGCCGACGAGCTGGTGCGCCGCGGCGTCCCCTTCCGCGCCGCCCACGCCGCGGTCGGCCGGCTGGTCCGCCAGGCGGAAGAGGCGGGCGTCCGGTTGCACCAGTTGCCGCCCGCCGCGTGGGCCGATGCGCACCCCGCATTCACGAGCCCGCCTCTCGAACAGCTCGACCCGGAGACCTCCGCTGAAGCGCGGAGCCTGCCCGGCGGCACCGCGCGCCCGGCTATTCTGGCGCAACTCGCAGCCGCCCGCGCCGCCCTCGGATAGCACCCGATCGCCCGCTGCTCCGCCATCCCTGACGGGAACGAAATTTGCATCCTCGGGGAGTGCGGCTGGCGGCCGCCCCGCCGCCCGTCACGCTCTTGGGTGGAGCAATCAGCGGTGAGAAATCCGTTCGCTTCTCGTGGCCTTTCGGAGCCGACACGCCGCCGCATCGAGCTGGCGGTCGCGGTGGCGCAGGAACGGCTGCTGGGCACGCACGTGGATCACGCGCTCGCCCTGATCCAGCTCGTGGGCGCCCGCGTGCCATTCGAGGACGCACTCGACATCTACACCCGCATGCTGCGCCTTTCGGACGAGGAGGCGCGCGTGATCACGACGCGGGCTCTGGCGATCCTGGGCGAGCGGGCCGGAGGCGCGGCGGGCTGGCCCGAGCCGGCGAGCGGGCCTCACCGGGGCGGCGGCGAGCGTGGCGGCACCCGTTCCTTCCTCGAGAACCTGCGCCAGCGCCTGCGTGGCCGGGTCAATGAGGAGCTGCGGCGCTGGATCGAGATCGATGCCGCGCGCACCGAGGTGGCGCTGCTGGAAACGCATGTCGACAACGCCCTCAAGTTCGTCGAGCTGCTGGAGAAGGAGGCACCCTTCGACGAGGCCGTCGACCTCTATCTGGACGCGCTGGACGTGCGCGACAGCGTGGGCGAGGTAGTCTATTATTATGCGCTCTCCCGCCTCGGCCCCCGGTTCCTGCCGCAAGCCGAGCCCAAGGCGGCGCAGGCGCGGGCCGAGACGATCCGGCTAAAACCGGCAGAGGAGCGCCGCTTGCGGGTCGTCGAGAGCGAAGGCGCCTAGCATAGGGCGAAGGCGCCTAATATTGGACTAGGCTGCCGCGACTTCCGCGGCCGGCGCGCGCCGTCCGACGACCCGCGCCAGCTCACGGACCACGCGCATCATGGGCTCGAACTCTTCCAGAGACAGGGACTGATCGCCGTCCGAGAGAGCCTCCTCCGGATTGGGGTGCACCTCGACCAGCAGCCCATCGGCACCGGCGGCCACGGCCGCGTAGGCGAGCGGGGCCACCAGTCCGCGCTTGCCGCCGGCGTGGCTCGGGTCCGCCAGCACCGGCAGATGGGTCTCGCCCTTGAGCACGGGGATGGCCGTCACATCGAAGGTGTTGCGCGTCGCCGTCTCGAAGGTGCGGATGCCGCGTTCACACAGCACGACGTTCATGTTGCCCTGGCTCATGATGTACTCGGCCGCGAGCAGTAGGTCGCCAATCGTCGCGGACATACCCCGCTTCAGCAGCACGGGCCGGTGCAGCCGTCCGACCTCGGAGAGGAGTGCGAAATTCTGCATGTTGCGCGCGCCCACCTGCAGCATGTCCGCGTACTGGGCCACGCGCTCGACCTGACGCGTATCCATGACTTCGGTCACCACCGGCAGCCCCGTTTCCCGGCGCACTTCTGCCAGGATCTTGAGTCCCTCTTCGCCCAGGCCCCGGAACGAGTAGGGGGAAGTCCGCGGCTTGAAGGCGCCGCCTCGCAGCAGCCGGGCCCCGGCCGCCCGCACGCCCAGCGCCGTTTGGCGTAGCATCTCGCGCCCCTCCACTGAGCAGGGGCCCGCAATGACCACCAGCTCCTCGCCCCCCACCGCGGCCTGGCCAACACGGACCAGGGTAGGCCCGGCGGCGAATTCGAGGGCCGCAAGCTTGTACGGCTTGAGGACGGGGAGCACCTGCTCGACTCCAGGAATGGAAAGCAGCGGGACCTCCTTCAGCCGCTCTTCATCCCCGATGCAGCCGACGATGGTACGCTGCTCGCCGCGCGAGATGTGTGTGCGCAGCCCCAGGGACTCGATCCGCTCCCGGATATGGTCCAGCTCGCTCTCCGTGATGCCGGGCCTCGTGACGATGATCATGCCAACCTTCCAGCGAACGTTTGCGGCAAAAAAACGCGGCCCTCGGTTGCCGAGGGCCGCGGGGCGCTACCGGTTTCGGGTATGGCTAATCCCGAACGTATCGCCGTCCTCGACCCCGGCCGCGCGGCCGGTAGCCAAAGTAGGCGGTAAAGCCGAAAGCCCGATTCCGTAGCAAATCCATGGTCCCAAGCTGCTTACGGCCAATGCCTTTGTCAACCCCCGGCTGCGGGCCATGCGGGCCAGTGGGCAGCTGGTGACCCGCCGCGGCGCGGGAATCCGCTAGTTCCCGCCCACCTTGGTTCTGACGAGCGGGTTAGCGCCAAGTTCAATGATGGCGGCCGTCTCTTTTTGCGCCCGCGCCCGGGCTCCACTAGATTTTCCCCCCGTCGCCCTGGCGCCTGGAATCGCTGGCAGGGGGTACATGGCTCGAGCGTTGGCGGACGGGACCCGGAGTGCCGCGCAGATCCACGCCTTGAGGGAGCGCGCCACGACGATCCGGCGCCACATCGTGGAAATGCTGGCCGAGGCGGGGAGCGGCCACCCGGGTGGTTCGCTTTCCGCCGTCGAGATCGTCACCGCCCTCTTTTTCGGGGGCGTGCTGCGCTACGACCCTGCCCGGCCCGACTGGCCGGACCGGGACCGCTTCATCCTCTCCAAGGGTCACGGTGTGCCGGTGCTGTACGCGGCGCTGGCCGAGGCCGGCTTCTTCCCCGTCGCGGAGCTGCGCACGCTGCGCAAGATCAACAGCCGCCTGCAGGGCCATCCCGCCCTGGGCACGGCGCCCGGCATCGAAGCGTCTACGGGCGCGCTCGGCCAGGGCCTGTCCATCGGCCTGGGCATGGCGCTCGCCGCCCGTATGGACCGGCGCGACTACCGCGTCTTCGTCCTCCTCGGTGATGGCGAGTGTCAGGAGGGGCAGGTCTGGGAGGCGGCGCTGGCGATCGGGTTCCAACGCCCAGCCAACCTCGTGGCCATCGTCGACTACAACAAATACCAACTGGATGGGGCCGTGGCGAGCATCCTGGACCTGCACCCGCTGGCGGCCAAGTGGCGCGCCATGCGCTGGCAGGTGCAGGAGATCGATGGCCATGACCTGCGCCAGGTGCTGCACGCGCTCGAGTGGGCTGCGGGCGTGGGCGCGCCCGCCTGCATCATTGCCCACACGGTCAAGGGCAAGGGCGTCAGCTTCATGGAGGGTGAGAACGCGTATCACGGCGTTGCGCCCACTGAGGAGGAACTGGCCAAGGCGCTGGCGGAGCTGAACGGCGCATTGGCGCGCGCGGAGCTCTCCATCGAGCGCGAGGCGGCTGAGGACCAGGAGGCCGGGCGGTGAAAGGCCTGTATCCCGGGCTGACCTTCGGCAAGGCTACCCGCGACGCGTACGGCGAGGCACTGCGCGAGCTGGGCCAGGAACACCCGGAAATCGTGGTGCTGGACGCCGACCTGGCCAAAAGCACGAAGAGCGCCTACTTCGGCGAGGAGTTCCCTGACCGCTTCCTGAACGTTGGGATCCAGGAGGCCAACATGGTCGGGATGGCCGGCGGCCTCGCCAGTTGCGGCAAGGTCCCCTTCATTTCCAGCTTCGCCTGTTTCGTCATTCTCAAGGGATTCGACCAGTTGCGCATGGCCGTGGCCTACCCGCACCTCAACGTGAAAGTCGCGGGCAGTCACGGCGGCATCTCGCCGGGCGAGGACGGTGCCAGCCAGCAGTCGGTGGAAGACGTGGCCCTGGCCTGCAGCCTGCCTGGCTTTGTGGTCTGCGTGCCCTCTGACGAGCACCAGATGCGCGCGGCAGTAAAGGCGGCGTACCGCCACTACGGGCCTGTCTACCTGCGCCTGGGGCGCCCCAAAGCGCCTCTGATTTACACCGCTGAGCCGTCCGACTTTCAATTTGGCCGCGCCGTCCGCCTGCGCGACGGAGGCGATGCTACCGTGGTGGCCAACGGGCTCATGGTGGGCGCCGCGCTGGTGGCCTCCGAGCAGTTGCGCGCCGAGGGCATGGGGGTGCGGGTGCTGGATATGGCAACCGTCAAGCCGCTGGACGAGGAAGAGCTCCGCCGGGCTGCAGAGGAGACGGGGGGCATCGTGGTGGCCGAGGAACACCTGCTGCATGGCGGCCTGGGCGCGCGAGTGGCGCAGGCCGTCGGCTCCCTCTGTCCCGTGCCCATGGAGTTCGTCGGCCTGGACGATACCTACGCCGAGAGCGGCGACCCCGAAGCCCTGTTCCGCAAGTACGGCCTCACTGCGGATCACGTAGTCGCCGCGCTGCGGCGCGTGCTCTCCCGGCGGACCTGGGGCGCGAGCCAGGCCAACTCCCTTTCCATCTGAACCGGAGGTACACATGTGTCCGGATGCCTCGGCCACTCTCGAAGCGCCGCCAGAGCGCACGGCGCGTCCCAGCCTGGACGAGCTGGATCTCCCGCTCGGCAAGCGCGTACGGCTGCACCGCCTGCTGTACGAGTACGGCCTCGGGAACGGCACCTTGCTGGTCCTCCCCATTGACCAGGGGATCGAGCACGGCCCCGTCGACTTCTTGCCCAACCCGGCGGCGCAGGACGCGGACTTCCAGTGGCGCCTGGCGCTGGAGGGCGGCTACAACGCCCTCGCCTGCCATTGGGGTCTGGCGCGCAAGTACATGAGGCGCTACGCCGGCAGGGTGCCGCTCATCCTGAAGATCAACGGCAAGACGGAAATTCCTAGCGACGAGGAAGCCCTTTCCTCGCCCACGGCCACAGTCGAGGAAGCCGTCGCACTGGGCGCGGACGCGGTGGGCTATACCCTCTATGTTGGCTCGCCGCGCCAGGATGAGGACTTCGCCCGGCTCAGCCGCGTGCGGGACGCCTGCGAGAAGTGGGGCATGCCGCTCGTGGTCTGGTCCTACCCGCGGGGCCGGGCCATCGAGCAGAAGGGTGGCCGCGATTCCCTGTACGCCGTGGATTACGCCGCCCGCCTGGCCCATGAACTGGGCGCGGACATCATCAAGCTGAACGTGCCCAAGAAGAGCGACAAGGATGCGCAGCAGCCGAAGAAATACCAGGAGTTGGAGTGGGACTACGAGAGTGGTGTGCGCCGGGTCGTCGCCTCAGCGGGGCGCTCCCTCGTCCTGTTCAGCGGCGGCAGCAAGGTGGGCGACGAGGACCTGCTCGAGAAGGCGCGCATCACGATGGAGCAGGGCGCGACGGGGCTCATTTTTGGCCGCAACATGTGGCAGCGCTCGATGCCGGATGCCCTCGACCTGACGCAGCGCATTCGCGGCATCATGCGCCGCTTCCCGGGCTGAAGGAAAGACGCTGGTGCAAGGCCGCGAAGCACTGAAGCGCATGGCCGCCATGCGGGCGGTCGATCTGGTCGAGGAGGGCATGGTGCTCGGCCTGGGCACGGGCTCGACTGCCCGGCACGTCCTGGAAGTCATCGCAGAGCGACGCGCCAGGGGAGAGCTGCAGCACATTGCGGGTGTCGCTACCTCCCGCGGCACCGAGTGGTACGCCCGCGAGCTGGGCATTCCCCTGGTCACCCTCGAGCAGGAGCCGCGCCTCGACCTGACCCTGGATGGCGCGGACGAGATCGATCCTCAGCTCGACCTCATCAAGGGGCTGGGAGGCGCACTGCTCTGGGAAAAACTGGTGGCGGCGGTCTCCGACCGAGTCGCCATCGTGGCCGATCAAAGCAAGCTGGTGAAGCGGCTGGGCGAGCGCGTGCCGCTTCCCGTCGAGGTCATCCCCTTCGGGTGGACCACTCACCTCACCTACCTGGACATGCTCGGCGCACAGCCCACACTGCGCACGGACGCGAATGGCAGCCCATACCTCACGGACGGCGGGCATTACCTGCTGGATTGCCGCTTCGCCGGCGGACTAGCGGACCCCGAACGGATCGAATTCGAGCTCGTGCAGCGCGTGGGTATCGTCGCCACCGGGCTCTTCCTGGGCGTGGCTGACGCCGTGGTCGTGGCCGGCCCCGACGGCGTTCGCGTGCTGCATGGCGAGCGCGGCCGCGCGGCGGGCGGCAGGCAGGCCGGGGGTGCGGCCGAGACGCCATGAAGATGAAGATCGCCGTTTCCGTGCTTGCTGCGGATTTCGCCCGGCTAGCCGAGGCCGTCGAGCAGGCCGGCGCGGCGGGCGCGGACTGGGTCCACGTGGATGTCATGGACGGGCATTTCGTGCCTAACCTCACCATCGGCCCGCCCGTCGTCGCGGCGCTGCGTCGCGTGACCGACCTGCCGCTGGACGTGCACCTCATGATCGAGTCGCCTGAGCGGCTGCTCGCGGCGTTCCGCGATGCGGGCGCGGACTGGCTGACCGTGCACGCCGAGACGTGCCCCCATCTGCACCGCACGGTCCAGCAGATCCGCGAGCTGGGCATGCGCCCCGGCGTCGCCATCAACCCCGCCACACCACTGGCCGCGCTCGACGAGATCCTCCTATGCCTGGATCTCGTGCTGCTCATGACCGTCAATCCTGGCTTCGGCGGCCAGGCCTTCGTCCCCAGCAGCACGGCGAAGGTGGCACGGCTGCGGCAGCAGTTGGAAGAGCGGCGGCTCGGCGCGCTGGAGCTCGAAGTCGACGGAGGAATCGGCCCGGACACCGCCCCGCAGGTGGTGCGCGCGGGCGCTACGGTACTGGTGGCCGGCGCCGCTATCTTCAACACCCGCGCCTCCGTGGCCGAGAACCTGGCGGCGCTGCGCCGCGCCGCCGCCGCCGTGCCGCACGGCCCTCCGGTTGAGGCTGCGCCGCAGCGCAGCTAGATTTCGACAGGGAGCCGGGGTGGCGGAATCGGCAGACGCAGCGGACTTAAAATCCGTAGCCCGCAAGGGCGTGTGGGTTCGAGTCCCACCCCCGGCATATCCTTCCCACTTCCGCTTGCACCCCCGGCCGCCTCGCGGGTAGCTTCCAGGCATGGAGCTGGCGATCACCCTCCTGGCCGTCCTCGGCTTCGGTATTGTGCTGCTGCGGCTGGCGCGCGCCAGTTGGCGCGTGGCACGCCGGGGGCTGGAACTGTTCCTGGCGCGGGCAGTGGCAGCGGCGCGCGCCCGGCGGGGGGATCTGACCGGCATGGCCGAAGCCCGGGAGCGGGTCGCGGCGGCCCGACGCTCCGGGCTCCGCGCCTTCCTGCGACTGGCCGCCTGGCTGGCGGTGCTCGCTGCACCCGCCCTGATCCCCTGGGGCCAGGTGGTCTACGCCTCCTACTTTCTGGCCTGGCTGACGGCGCGCGGCGTACGGGAGCTGCGCGCCGGATGATCCGCGTAACCTTCCTGGGCACCGCCGCCAGCCGCCCTACGGTCGGCCGGAACGTGAGCGCCGTGCTCGTGAACCGGGAGGGCGAACTCCTGCTCTTCGATTGCGGCGAGGGCACGCAGCGGCAGATGATGCGCTTCGCCACGGGATTCTCCGTCCACGATATCTTCTTCACCCACATGCACGCCGACCACTTCCTGGGCGTCATCGGCTTGCTTCGTACCATGGGCCTGCAGGCACGGGAGGAGCCCATCACGCTTTGGGCGCCCGAGGGCGGCGGGCAGATCCTGCACGACGCCGTCCACCTGGGCGTCGAACGCGTGCCCTTTGCCATCCACATCCAGGAGCTGCCGCCGGAGACCCGGCTCTCCCGCAATGGTTACGACCTGGTGGCCTACCGCTCCCAGCACGGCGGGCGCTCGGTGGGTTACGCCTTGATCGAGCACCAGCGGCTCGGCCGGTTCCATCCCGAGCGCGCCCGCGAGCTGGGCGTGCCGGAAGGCCCGCTCTTCGGCAAGCTGCACAAGGGCGAGCCCGTTGTCGTGGACGGACGGCTGGTGCGCCCCGAAGACGTGGTGGGACCGGCCCGCTCTGGCCGCCGCATCGTCTACACTGGCGACACGCGCCCCTGCCGGGGCACCATCGAATCCGCACGCTCGGCCGACCTGCTCATCCACGACGCCACCTTCGGCGATGACGAGGCGGATCGCGCCCGCGCCACCGGGCACTCGACGGCCCGCGAAGCGGCACAGGTCGCCCGCCGCGCCCGCGCGCGGCGCCTCGCGCTCACGCACCTCTCTTCCCGCTACGCAGAGGATCCACGCGGCCTCGAGCGCGAGGCACGCGACATTTTCCCCGCCGCCGTGGTCGCCTACGACGGCCTCCAAATCGAAGTGCCCTTCACCTCGGAGGAAAGCTGAAGCCAACACCCTCCGCCCAACCGTTCCGGCGCATTGCCATTGTCGGCCTCGGGCTCATGGGCGGATCTCTCGCCCTCGCGCTCCGCCGCCTCTCGCCCACTCCCGCCATCCACGCCTCTTCCCTCGACACCCAGGCGCTCGAGCGCGCCGTCCGCGACGGCGCCATTGACCACGCCACGCCCGACCCGCTCGAGGCGATCCGCGACGCCGAGCTGGTCGTCTACGCCACCCCCGTCACCGGCACCGTGCAGATGCTCCGGGAGCACAAGGGCGCCTGGCCGGAGCACGCGACGCTCACGGACCTGGGCAGTGTGAAACGGCCGGTCATGGTGGCGGCCTTGGCGGCGGGCATTGGGGAGCGTTTCGTGGGGGGGCACCCCATGGCCGGGGATCACCGCAGCGGCTATGGCGCGGCGCGCGCCGCGCTATTTGCCGGGGCGCGTGTGTGGCTGGTGCCGGCAGCGGGATCGAGTTCCGCAGGTGAGGCGGTCGATGCGCCCGTGAACCGACTGCTGGCGTTCTGGCGGGCGGTTGGCGCGGACCCGCGCGTGGTCGGCGCGGAGGAGCATGACTCACTGGCCGCCTGGGCGAGCCACCTGCCGCAGGTGGCGGCCAGCGCGCTGGGTATGGTGCTGGGCGGGTCGGGCACGTCAGCAGACATGCTTGGCCCGGGTGGCCGCGATACGACCCGGCTGGCGGCGAGTCCGCCCGAGTTGTGGGCGGACATCCTGCTCCACAACGTGGACCTGCTGGGCCGCCCGCTGGCCGCGCTGCAGGAGGCTCTGGCGGAGTTGAGGGAGGTCATGGCGCGGGGGGATCGAGAGGGTCTGCTCCGCCTGCTGGCTGCAGCCCAGGACTGGCGTGAGGGAACGTGAGCGGGCGCCGCGTCCGGGTGGTTGAGGTTCGTGTCCCGGGGGACAAGTCGATCACGCATCGGGCGCTGCTCTTGGCGGCGTTGGCGCACGGCACGAGCAGGGTGCGCCGGGCGCTGGCGGGGGAGGATACCGAGGCAACGGCTGGGGTGCTGCGGTCCCTGGGGTGTGCGATGCCGGAGCTGGGCGCAGCGGAGGTGCTGGAAATCGACGGCCTGGGGCTCGGGGGACTGCGTGCGCCGGCGGCGACTCTGGACTGCGCGAACAGCGGCACCACGGCCAGACTGCTGCTTGGAGTACTGGGTGGGCACCCTTTCCGCGCCAAGCTGACCGGCGATACTTCGCTGCGCTCGCGGCCGATGCGGCGGGTCACGGGCCCACTTTCCCAAATGGGTGCCGTCTTCCGGGAGCTGGGCGAGCCCGACCGGCTCCCCATCGAGGTGGAGGGCGGTCGGCTGCGGCCACTGGATTTCGCCAGTCCCCGGTCCAGCGCCCAGGTGAAGAGCGCGCTTCTGCTTGCGGGTCTAGTAGGCGGTGCGCCGGTGCGTGTCAGCGAGCCCGTGCTCTCGCGCGACCACACGGAGCGACTGCTGCGGGCTATGGGCGCGAACCTCGTCGCCGAGCGGACGCCCGCCGGCGCCCCCGCTGTGCGCCTCGAGCCGCCGGAATTCCTCGAGCCCCTCGACCTGACCGTGCCGGGCGACTTCTCCTCCGCCGCCTTCTTCCTTGCCCTGGGCCTTCTCGCGCCCGCGGGCGCGGTACGGATCCGCAGCGTCGGTGTAAACCCCACGCGTGTTGGGCTGCTGGAAGCTGTTCAGCGCATGGGCGCGAC
>JACQVE010000138.1 GCA_016209965.1 Gemmatimonadota bacterium
GCGCCGGACTCCATGTCGAAGCGGATAAAGATGCCCAGCTCGGCAGCGCGGTCCAGCACGCGTCCCACGTTCTGGCGCAGGAACTCTTCGCCCACATCCAGGCCCATCTGGCTGAGCTTGAGGGAGACGTTGCCGTCCAGGCCCG
Organism: Gemmatimonadota bacterium; assembly: GCA_016209965.1. Classification (NCBI taxonomy): domain Bacteria; kingdom Pseudomonadati; phylum Gemmatimonadota; species Gemmatimonadota bacterium. Next base: position 146 of record JACQVE010000138.1, read on the forward strand.
CGCCGGCAATGCGCGCGAGCAGCGCCTGGTAGACTCCGGCTGCGGCCCGGGCTTCCTCGCGGCTGCGCACTGATTCTCCCAGGTAGTCGACGGAGAAGCTGAAGCCGTTGCGGTTGAGGTCAGCGGCGGCGCGGACGACGTCGTCCACGGTCGTGCCGGCCACGAAGCGCCTCGAGAGGGCGCGGGAGAAGGGGACATCTTGCGCGAGGCGACGTGCGAGCCGGCTCTCGCTGAGCGCCAGCAGCCCGTGCCGCAACACGGTGCTCAGTCTTCCAGCTCCTGCCTCAGCCGCGCGATGGCAGCATCGAGCTCCGCCTTGACCTCGTAGAGCGAGAGCTGGAGCGCGCTCTCTGCCGCTTCTTCCTCGGTCGAGCCGAAGGCGACGTCGCCGGACTCGACGTGCGCCATGATCCCCGCACCGGTGGCGGCCCAGCGGACGAAGACCAGGAACGCGGCCCAGGCGCGTGCCGGGTCGCCTGTCGCTTGCGTCTCGACACCGACCGTGTAGGGCTGGCCGTCACTTCCCTCGAAGGCGGGCGGCCGGTCGTGCAGGCCGATGTAGCCGCCCAACGTGAGATCGGGCGCGTCGGCAGGCCGCCGCTCCTCTACGGGGCGCAACGTCTCGAGCAGATCGATCTGCTCCTCGCCCATTTCCCTGGAGATTTCCGCCCCGGCCGGCACTGCTCCCTGCTCGAGGGCGTGCAGAAGGTCGTGGTGCGCGTCGTTCTCGAACATTTCGAACCGCCTGGCACGTCTCGCCTGCCGGCGAGCCGCGTGCATTCGGGGGAAATCGACCCCGCAACCTAATCGCCGCCCTGCGCTTCGACAAGCCGCGGATCCGTTGCCGTGCGCGGGCTTTCGGGGTGGCGCCGGCCCACGCCCGGGCGTAAGCTTCGCGCCGGGTGCAGCGTGGCCCGAGGACGCAAGGGGAGGCGACTATGAAAGCGGCTACGTTCCACGAGTTCGGCGGGCCAGAGGTGATCCGGATCGAGGATGTCCCCCGCCCCGCGCCCGGTCCGGGCGAGGTGCTGGTCGAGGTGCGTGCGGCGGCGCTGAACCACCTGGACCTGTGGGTGCGGCGAGGACTGCCGATCCAGCCCGTCATGCCTCATATCGGTGGCTCGGACATCGCCGGCGTGGTTGTCGAGCTGGGGCCTGGGGTGGGCGGCGTCGAGGTGGGCGAGCGCGTGGTCGTCAATCCCTCGCTCTGGTGCGGCCGCTGCGAGTGGTGTCTGCGCGGCGAGCACAGCCAGTGCGCCGAGTTTGCCGTGCTGGGCGAGCACACGCAGGGTGGGTTCGCCGAGTATGTGACCGTGCCCGCCAGCAACCTGTACCGCGTCCCCGCCGACTACCCGTTCGAGCAGGCGGCCGCCGCGCCACTGGTCTTCCTGACCGCGTGGCGCGGCCTGATCACGCGGGCCGGGCTGAGGGCGGGGCAGGACGTGCTCATTACCGGCGCATCGGGCGGCGTGGCCACGGCCGCGGTGCAGATCGCGCGGCTCGCGGGCGCTCGCGTCTTTGCCGTGACGACGGGGGAGCACGTGGCGCGCGTGCGCGAGCTGGGCGCGCACATTGTTTACGACCGCACCGCGGCGGACTATTCGCGCGAGGTCTGGAGGGACACAGGGAAGCGCGGCGTAGACGTCGTCTTCGACTCCGTCGGACAGGCCATGTGGCCGCAGAACCTGCGGGCGCTGGCGCGGGGCGGGCGGCTGGTGACCTACGGCGCCACCACCGGCTCGGCCGGCGAGACCGATCTGCGTTTGGTCTTCTGGAAGCAGCTCCAGGTCGTGGGCACGACCATGGGCAATCGTACGGAGTTCGAGACCGTGATGGCGCTGGTGCTCCGTGGCGAGCTGCGGCCCGTGGTAGACGTCATCTGGCCGCTCGAGCGGGCGCGTGAGGCCCACGAGCGGCTCGAGCGCGGCGAGCAGTTCGGCAAGATCGTGCTGTCACCTGGTCCAGCGTGAGCTGTCGCGCAAGCGGTACTTCTCGAGCACACGGGCGAACGCGTCCTCCAGGTCGATCTTCTGCTCGTTGGCCAGCGTGACCAGCACGAACAGCACGTCGGCCAGCTCCAGGGCCAGGTCCTGCTCGGGCTCGTCCGGCCTCTTGATCTTGCTGCCGTAGCGGTGGTTGAGCTCGCGCGCCAGCTCACCGACTTCTTCCACCAGGCGTGCGAGGTTGATTAGCGGCGGCCAGTACCCCTCGCGGAACTGGCCGATCCAGGCGTCCACCGCTTGCTGCGCCTCGCGGATCGTCACGGCTCCCTCCAGCGGCGCAGCTCCTCGACCACGCGCTCCATTTCCGACTCCGTGTTGTAGAAGTGCGGTGAGATGCGCACGTGACCCGGCCGCCAGTCCACAATGATCTCGTTCGCGGCCAGGTGGGCCACCGCGCCGGCCGGGTCCCGGTGGGCCACCATGACGATGGCGGAGCGGGCCTCCGGGTCCGGCGCCATGCGCAGCCTGAACCCCGCCGCCTGCAGCCCACGCACCAGGCGATCCACCAGCGCGCGGTTGCGGGCGCGGATGCGGGCGACGCCGACTTCGTCGATGATCTCCTGCCCGCCCAGCGCGGTATGGAGCGTGGCGACCGCGGGCGTGCCCAGCTCGTAGCGGCGGGCATCGTCGTGGAACTCGAAGCGGGCGGCGTCGAAGGCGAACTGGTCGCGGGCGGCAAACCAGCCGGTGGTGGTGGGCGTAAGCTGCGGGATCAGCTCCTGGCGCACGTACAGGTAGGCGAGCCCCGGTCCGCCCAGCAGCCACTTGAGGGGCCCGGTAACCAGGATATCCGCGCCTGCGGCCTTCACATCCACGGGCACCTGGCCGGCGCTCTGGTAGGCATCGACCAGAAAGAGAGCGCCGTGGGCGTGGGCGATCTCGGCCAGCGGCGCCAGCTCCTGGATCGCGCCGCTGCTGAAGAAGACGTGGCTCGTCGCCAGCACGGCGGTGCGGTCGGTGACGGCGTCGGCAAAGCGGTTCGGATCAATAGTCGCCCGGTCGTCGCTCGGGACGCGCACCAGCTCGACGCCGGGGTGGACCATCCACTGGTAGCCGAGCGTAGGGAAGTCCAGCTCGGCAATGACGATGCGGGGCCGGCGGGCGTAGTCGAGTGCGGAAGCGATGACGGCCAGGGCGGCGGAGGTCGAGTGCGCGAGAGCGATCTCGGCGGCGTCGGCCCCCAGCATGGCGGCGACGCGGCGGCGGAGCTCCGCGCTGCGGCCCAGCCACAGCTCGTACCACGCGGCCGCGCCCAGCTCGTGCCATTCCTGCTGGAACTCGAGGAGCCGGGCCTCTGCGCGGCGTGACAGTGCACCCAGGGAGCAGGAGTTCAGGTATGTCTTGCGGGCCAGGATGGGGAACTCGGCGCGCCAGCTTTCGCAATTCATGGCGGCAACGTACCGGCCGGGTCTCGCGCAGGGCAACCCTCTCGCCCCGCGGCGTAACCTGTCCTACCTTCTCCGCCCATGATGCAGCTTCTGACCTTGCTCCCCTGGGTGCTCTTCGCGCTGCTCGTGCCGCTGCTGGTGCGGCGCACGCCGCGACTGAACGGGTACCGGCCGCCGGCCCCACGGGATGCGCCGCTGGTCTCGGTGATCGTGCCGGCGCGCAACGAGGCGCTGAACATCGGCACGTGCGTGGTGACCCTGCTGGACTCGAGCTATCCCCGCTTCGAGGTGCTCGTGGTCGACGACGGCAGCGAGGACGGCACGGGCGCGATTGCGCAGGCGCTCGCCGAGCGAGGCGGCGGCAACCTGCGGGTGATCACCGGCGAGCCGCTCCCCGCCGGCTGGTTCGGCAAGCCGTGGGCGTGCTGGCAGGGGTACCGCGCTGCGCGGGGCGAGCTTCTGCTCTTCACGGATGCGGATACACGGCATGACGCGCGGCTGCTGGGCAGTGCCGTAGCCGCGCTGCAGCACGAGAAGGCTGACCTGGTCAGCATTTTTCCGCGCCAGCTCCTGGGCAGCTTCTGGGAGCGGGTGGTGATGCCCCAGATCATGCTGGTGCTGCTGCTGCGCTACGGCGACCTGTCGCGCATCAACCGATCCGGCCGCCCGCGGGACGTGATTGCCAATGGTCAGTTCATCCTGGTGCGGCGCGAGGCGTACGAGGCGGTCGGCGGCCACCAGGTGGTAGGGGGCGAGGTGGCGGAGGACCTGCGGCTGGCGCAGCACTTCGTCCAGCGCGGCCGGCGCATCTTCCTCGCCTATGCCGAGGATCTGATAGAGACGCGGATGTATCGGTCGCTGGCCGGAGTCGTAGAAGGCTTCTCGAAGAACATGGCCGTGGGCTCCCGCTTCGTCGTGGCAAGCTGGCTCGGCCCGCTCGTACCCTGGATCGCGGCGGCCGCGCTGCTCTCGCTCTGGGTGCTGCCGCCCAGCCTGCTGCTCGCGGCTTGGGTCGCCGGGTTCGACGGCGGCGTGCGCGGCTGGGCGGGGGCGGCGAGTGGCATCTCGCTCGTGCCCTGGCTGGTCCTGCTGCTCCGCCTCCGGGTCGGCCCACTCTACGCGCTGGCCTACCCGCTGGGCGGCGCGCTGGCCGCATGGATCTGCGTACGCAGCGCGCTGCGTGGCGAGCGTATCACATGGAAGGGGCGCCTCTACGGCGAGCGCCGCGCGACCGGCAGGTAAGCGCCTGGCGTGGCGCTGTGCCTGCGCCGCGCCGGCTCCGGCGTAGAGGGGCGCTCCCCGGGATGGTGGTGCAGGACTGCGTTCGCCCGTCGAGGACGGGCGCGAGGCGGGAGAGGTAGTGAACCGTCGTGTGGCCAGTGATCGGCTGCTACGGGCTTCGTCATGGCCTTTCGTCGCGCAGGCGGGTCCCGGGGAGCTACCTGCTTCTGACCGAACTCTGCCCCTCCATCCTTATATAGATGCCGCTCGAAGCCAAAACCTTACAAAAGGGGTCGGGAGGCATGTGCGGCGCAGGGACCCGGGATGCGGCAAATTCCACGGTATTCCACCGCGGAATTGCGCGTACCTGGCAGTCGCCGTCGGGGAGCAGCCAGCGGCGGCGACTGGCGGCGACGGTCGCGCCGGTCCCGCGCTGCACACGGAATGCGGGCAGGCCAGGTGGCGGTCAGAGTGGCCAGGAGGCGGGATCCACCACCGCCGCGGGGCCACCGCGCGCCATGGCCGCGAGCCCCGGCGTGCGGCGTCAGTCGCTCGCGAACTCGACCGTGACGCGCCGGGGGATGAGGCCGGCCTGATAGCCGCGGTCCAGGAAGAGCTGGACGGCGCGGCGGCCATCCTCGCCGTAATCCAGGGTGCGGGGGTTGACGTACATGTGGACGAACTCGCGTGTCTGGCGGGCGTCCAGCCCGCGGCCGAAGCGGCGGGCGTACTCGAGCGCTTCCTCCGTGTGCTCCAGGGCGTAGGCGATCGACTGGCGCAGCACAGTGGAAACCTTCCGGATCAGCTCGGGTCCCAGGTCGCGGCGGATGACGTTGCCGCCCAGCGGCAGCGGCAGCCCGCCCGTCTCGCCGGCCCACCATTCGCCCAGGTCGGCGACGAGGTGCAGGCCGGAGTCTGCGTAGGTGAGCTGCCCCTCGTGGATCAGGAGGCCGGCGTCGGCGCGCCCCGCTCGGACGTGCTCCATTATCTTATCGAAGGGGATGGCCTCGGTCTCGGCCGCCGGCTGGAACAGCTTGAGCGCCAGGTAGGCGGAGGTCATGGTTCCGGGCACGGCGACCCGGGTGCCGGCGAGGCCGGCGGGCTCGAGCGGCTGGCGCGCCACCAGTCGCGGGCCGTACCCCTCGCCCATGGACGCGCCGTGCGGCAGAAGCAGGTAGCGCTCCGCCAGCAGGGCGTAGGCGTGGATCGAGACGGCCGTGACCTCGAGCTCGCCCGCCAGCGCGCGGCGGTTCAGCGTCTCGATGTCTTGCAGCTCGTGAACAAAGTGCAGTCCGCCCGTGTCCAGCTTGCCCGTGGCCAGGGCGTAGAACATGAAAGCGTCGTCCGGATCCGGCGAATGGGCGACGCGGATGCTGCGAGGCATAGCCGATTATCCCCGTGATGCCGGCCGCAGGTTGACGGGGGAATAGTGAAGTGCGGAGTTTACGAGAGCCTGTGATTGGCGTCAAACATGGAAACGATCCTTTTCCTGCAGCAGCTCTCGAGTCCCTGGCTCGATCGGCTGGCCGTAGCCGTTACAGCGCTGGGCGCCGAGGAGTTTTACACGCTGGCCCTGCCCCTGCTCTTCTGGCTGGGGCCGCCCGCCTTCGCCGTCCGGGTGGCCGGCGTTCTCCTGGCCAGCGGTTGGCTGCAGGACACGCTCAAGCTGGCCATCGATTCACCGCGGCCCGATGACGCCCTCCGCCTCGCCTACCGCGGTGTGGACCTGGGACCGGCGTTCCCCTCGGGACACGCCCTGGTGGCCCTCACCTTCTGGGGGTACCTCGCGGCACGACTGAAGGACCGGCGCCTGACCGCCGCCGCGGCGATCCTGGTTGTCCTGGTCGCCCTCTCCCGCGTGTACCTGGGAGTGCACTGGCCGGTGGACGTGCTGGGGGGACTCGCGCTGGGCGCAGCCGTGCTGGCCGGTGCGCTGGGGATGGAGCCGCTGCTCGGGCGCTGGCAGGCGGAGCTCCGGAGACCGGCCCTTGCCGCCCTGGTGCTGGGCGGCTCCGCGCTGCTGGCGCTGGCCAGCCCCGGCGCCGCCGGCGTGCGCAGTGCGGGTGCCGCAGGTGGCGCCATAGCCGGCTACCTTCTGTTCCGGCAGTTAGCGCCGGCCTACGTTCCGGGCGGGCGGCCGCACCGCCTGCTGGCCCGGGTGCTGCTCGGCCTGGCGGTGCTGCTGGCACTGCGCGCCGGCCTCGCGGCCCTGCTGCCGGACGCGGCCGCCGCCCACTACCTGCGCTACCTGCTCATGGGTGTGTGGCTGGCGCTCGGCCCCAACCTGCTGATCGAGGGTAAGGCGCCGGCTGCCCTGCAACCGGCGGCTGCGGCCGAGCCGGTGGCCGGCGGGCAGGATGGCTGAAGCCCCCCCATCAGCGCCCTGCCGCATCCGCCTCCGCTTCCGTGGCGTAGAGTCGATGCGTCAGCACCTCCAGCGCGATGCGGTCCAGGTCGTACACGTCGGCTAGCGCCTCGCGGATGGCGCGCACGTCTACCATGATGTTGCGCCCGCGCTGCGGCAGGTAGATGAAGTCCCGCGACAGCCCCTCGACGTTGCGGTCGAAGTTCAGTCCCACCAGCTCGAGCCGCGCGGTCACCGCCGGGGATCCGGAGTTCCCGCCATACGTGTCCGCAGTCGAGACGAAGTTCAAGGGTGTGCCCAGGTCCAGCTCGCGCGGCGGCGGCAGCCAGCGCGCGGGCAGGGCCCAGTCCGTTTCCTGGCCGAAGGCGTAGTGCCGGTCGTACATCCCGAAAAAAGTGGTGTAGGGCGGCGCCAGCGTGCCGTTGTAGGGATAGCCGCGGACCACGCCGTCCGTGATGCGCGGCGAGGATGATCCGTCTGGCGGGACGGCGGTGCCGTAGATATCGAAGCGCACGCGGCCCAGGCGGCTGGCCAGGTCCGCTTCGGCCGTGCCGATGCGCTGGAGCTCCGCGTTGTAGCGGGCAAAGTGCGGCTGGATGGCGGCGGCGAGGCGGATGGCGGGATCCTCCCGGGTGAGGGAGCCGGCCTCCAGTGCCGCGGCTGTCCGCTGCGCGGTGGCGAGCGCGCTCCCCTGCAGCACTCGCTCTGCCGCGGCCGGGGGCGAGATGCCGCCGGGGAGGGCAGTGCGCACGATCAGCTTGTCCGCGCCGAAGTAACGGCCGAAATCGTCGAGCCGGACGCGCAGCAGCCGTTGCTCGAGCGATGCCGGGTGATCCTCGATCGCGAGCAGCCGCTGCCGCAGCGCGGCCACCGAGTCCGCGGGCGCGCCGCGCGCGGACGCCTGGAGCAGATCCAGGGCGGCCATGGCGCGGCGGAGCGTGGCCGAGCCGTACGTCGCGTTGCCAAACAGCACGAAGGCGCCGTAGCTCGCGGCCAGCGGCGCTCGCTCGCGCTGCAGCGCCGCGATGCGGTCGATGACATCGCCGTAGCGGCGGCGCAGTGCGGGCCGGGCCGCGATCGAGTCCCGCAGCCCTCGCTCCGCACCGCGCTTCCTGGCCATGATATCCGGATCCCGCAGCGCGGCCAGGCGGCCCGTGTACGCCTTGAGCGAGTTGGACAGACGGAACGCCTTGTTGCGGATGTCCAGGCGATCACCCTCGCTCGGATTCTCGCGGTAGAATTCCCATAGCGCGGCAAGCCGCATGTCGAACGCGTGCTCGAGCGCGGGCACCAGCACATCGCGCTGGAATTCGAGCTGCGCCATCGTGTTCAGGCGGTTCGTGGGGCCGGGATTCCCGATCACGAAAACCGCCTCGCCCTCCTCAACGCCCCTCTCGCTCCAGGTGAAGTAGTGGCCGGCGCGGAGCGGCTGACCGGCATCGTCGTAGATGCGGAGGAAGGCGAAGTCGAGCGCGTAGCGCGGATAGGTGAAGTTGTCCGGGTCGCCGCCAAAGAAGCCGAGCTGCAGCTCGGTGGCGGCCACCAGCCTCACGTTGGTGTAGCGGCGGAAGACATAGGCGGAATAGCGGCCGCCGTTGTAGAGCGGCACCACCTCCACGCGGTTGGCACGGCCCGCGTGCTGCTCCAGGAGCCGCGCCTGCACGCGCTGCGCCGCCTCGTCCCGCAAGCGTGCACGCTCCGCCTCGTCCCGGCCAGGGTCCACCGCGCGCAGCACCTCATCGCTCACGTCCAGCGCCGCAATCAACTGGTCCGCGTAGAAGTTCGCGACCGGCCGCTCCTCCTCGAGCGACGTCGCGTAGAACCCGTTGTCCAGCAGGCTCTCGCCCGGAC
>JACQVE010000139.1 GCA_016209965.1 Gemmatimonadota bacterium
GCGCATGGTCATTGAGAACGGGATCGCCGACAGCATCGACTTCGTCCACATGGACGCCCTCTCCTCCGCTGTGGCCATGAAGTTCATCTGCGACCTCCAGCTCACCCTCATGGCCAGCAGCCTCTACCGCCTGCTCGGCGCCCAGATCGGCAACGGCTACGCCACCGCCAAGTCCCGCCACCTCTTCCGCGACTTCGTCGATGCCGTGGGCCACGTCACGCTCACCGGGAAGGAGATCGTCGTCAGCTTCCAGAAGCGCGCCCACAACCCCCTGCTGCTCGCCGCTGGTTTCGCCGACCTTACGCCCCCCGTGCCCTGGCTGGGTGGCCGGCGCCTCCGTCTCCAATTCGGGTAGTGGCGTGGAGTCCATCGACTGGCTAACGTGACGGCCTCGTGCCTGTCCCCACGGTCGCGGCCCCCCAACCCCGGCAGCACACGGTTGACCTCGCTCGCGGCGTTAGGTCAACTCTGTACCGTGGGAATCCAGGCTAGGCTAGGCTAGGCGCCCCGACTGCGGTAGCGGCGCAGCCGGCCCAGGTTGCGGCGGTCACTGGCCAGCGGGTCCTCCCCCTTGGGCGTCTCGAGCAGCTTCGGGATGGGCATCAGCCGTTCGTCCCGCACGAGTTGGCGGAACGGGGCGGGGCCAAGGCTCCCCGCGCCGATCGCCGCATGGCGATCCCGGCGGCTGCCGCGTGGGGCGAGCGAGTCGTTCAGGTGGAGGAGCCTGAGCCGGTCCAGTCCGATCACGTCTCCGAAGCGCGCCAGCACCCCCTGGTAATCATGGCGCAGGTCGTAACCTGCCGCCCAGACATGGCAGGTGTCGAGGCACACGCCCATCCGGCTGCGCAGTGCCGGCCTGACCCGTTCGATGATGGTGGCGATCTCCTCGAAGCTGGAGCCCAGCACCCGGCCGGCGCCGGCAGTGGTCTCGAGCAGCACCATGGTCGTGCCGCCCACCTCTTCCAACCCCCGCTCGATTGCCTCCCCATTCTGCGCCAGACCGCGCTGCAGTCCGCCATCCGTGGCGTTCCCGGGGTGAGTGACGAGGCATTCGATTCCCAGGGCGACGCAGCGTTCCAGCTCTTGGCGGAAAGATTCGCAGGATCGCTGGTAGAGCGCGGGATCCGGCGTGGCCAGGTTTATGAGGTAGGAATCATGGGCCGCCGCCATCACGATGCCGTGACGCTCGCGTGCTTCGCGGAATCCTGCCACGGCTTCCGCGGTGAGCTCCGGCTCCGCCCAGCGGCTGGGCTGCTTGGTGAAAAGCTGCAGCACCACGGCGCCGAGCTGCGCAGCCCGTGCGGGCGCATGCTGCACGCCGCCGGCACTGGAAACATGCGCGCCCAGCTCGTCGGCCGCCCGTGCGCCGCGGACTGCGGGAACGCGCCGGCTCACGCGGACCAGGTCTCAACTGCCGCAGCAACCGCAGAAAGGAGAGGCGGCGCGAGAAACCCGCGCCGCCTCTCCGCACACGCAGCGGCCGGCTGCTGCCGGCCGGAACCCGAGCCTACGGGGTCGCCGGGGGCATGGTGTCCATCGGCATCGTGTCCATAGTTGGAGGTGCGGGCTCGGCCTGCGGAACCTCTTCCACCTCGGGCACCTCTTCCTCGGGCTCCTCCCGGGCGCACGCGGCGAACGCCAAGAACGAGGCTGCGACAACCACCAGCAACGAGCGCTTCATGATCACCTCTCGAATAAGGGTTGCTGTGGGAGGTTCGATGGTCCTGCCGCGAAGCCTCCGTCGACCGGCTCCTCCGCCGACCCGAACTCCCGCCGTGGGGAGCGGATAGGCCGCAATAATGAAGGCGGGCCGCGCTGATGTCAAGGAAGGCAGACGCAACCGACGCAACCACGAGCCGGGCGTTCCCCAGCGCCTCCGTGGCCGATGGCGAAACATCGCGGCGCAACGATTCGGCCAAGAAATTGGATGAGGAACGCCGGCCGGGGGCGGGCGCTCGGCCGGCGGGGTGGAATAAGGGGGGTACAGCGTGCCCGCCGGCCAGTCCAGACTGCAAGGGGCGTGCCGGAGGCAGGCACTCGTCGCGTCAGGCGAATACCCGGGCCGCCGCCGCCAGGGCAACCGACTCCCAGGGGAAGGCGCCATTGGCGCCGTGCCGTCCGAAGTGGCCGTAGGCCGAGGTGGCTGCGTAAATGGGGCGCAGCAGCTCCAGGCGTTCGATGATGCCACGAGGCGTGAGATCGAAGGTCTGCCGGATCCAGCGCTCGATCTCCGCTCCATCCGCCTCCGCCGTGCCAAACGTTTCCACGGCCAGGGCCACGGGCTCCGCTACGCCGATGGCATACGCCACGCATACCTCGCAGCGCGGGGCTATTCCCGCAGCCACCAGGTTCTTCGCCACCCAGCGCGCCGCATACGCGGCGGACCGGTCCACCTTCGAGGGGTCCTTGCCGCTGAACGCGCCCCCGCCGTGCCGCGCCGCGCCGCCGTAGGTGTCCACGATGATCTTCCGTCCCGTGAGCCCGGTATCCGTGGCCGGTCCACCCTCGATGAACGAGCCGGCCGGGTTCACGAGCACGCGGTCCTGCCAGTCGGGCAGGCGGAAAGGGGCGGGCACGCAGCGAGGCACCAGCTCCTCGAGCACGAACTCGCGGATGTCGCGCATTGCGACGCGCGGCGCGTGCTGCGTCGAGACAACAACGCGCGTCACTTCGACCGGCCGGTCGCCCACATAGCGCACCGAGACCTGACTCTTCGCGTCCGGCCTCAGCCAATCGACTCGCCTGGCTTTTCGCGAAGCTGCCAGCTCGCGCGTGAGCGCGTGCGCCCAGGTGATGGGTGCGGGCATGAGCTCGGGCGTCTCATCCGTAGCATAGCCGAACATCATGCCCTGGTCGCCGGCGCCCTGCGCACGCGGATCCCCCTTGTCCACGGCGCGCGCGATCTCGGCAGCCTGGGCGTGCAGCCGCACGTGGACCTCCACGCCGTCCGCGGAGAAGCGGCCGTCCGGCTCGGTGTAGCCAATGTCGCGTATGGCATCGCGCACGACCGCGTCCAGCTCGGCCGCCGTCAGCGGGTCGGCGCTCCGCACCTCGCCCGCGATGCACACGTAGTTGCGGGTCACCAGCGTCTCGCAGGCCACCCGCGCCTCCGGATCTCGGGCCAGGTGCGCGTCGAGCACGGCATCACTGACGCGATCGGCCACCTTGTCCGGGTGCCCTTCGGAAACGGACTCGCTCGTCAAGACATAATCTCGTGCCATTCAGGGTCTCTCGGTGCTGGAGTGAGGTGGATCCGTGAGGTGCCCCGGCCAGAAAAGTCGGCGCGAGCTGCTGCCGTGTCAAGGAACACGTGTTGCATCGGCCGGCAGCAGGTATGGCCACGCTCTTGGGACCTGGTTTCCGCTGGCACATCTGGCCATGACTGCTCATGGGCGTAGGCCCAGATTCGGCAGGATGCATTGGCCGAGTGGCTGCCCGCGCGGCCCTGCTCCATGGCTGATGGGGGCGGTGGAATGTCTGGTTGGAGCAACAGGAAAGGGGGAAACCTGGTCCGACGGCCAGGGTATCAAGCCGCCGGCCCGATGACAGGCAGTCGTTACTGGAGTGGTCGAATTCGCAAGTGCGGTGGCCTTCGTGACCGTACTCACGAAATCGACCACTGGAGGATTCGGAGTGGGATCCCGGCAGCCGACGCCGCCCCGCGATATCGTGCGCGTCTTCGCGGCTCTGTCCGACGAGAACCGATTCCGCATTGTCGAACTGCTCTCGAACGGCAGGCCGGCCGAGCTCTCGTGCGGCGCGATTGGCGCGGCCCTCGGCCTGTCCCCCTCCCTCATCTCCCACCACCTCGCCATCCTCGAGGACGCCCGCATTATTGATCGCAGGAAAGACGGCCTCTGGACCCTGAACCGGCTGCGGCAGGAGCAGCTCTCGCGCCTGCTCGCCACGCTCGAAGGGCTGGTCCGCGTGGGCAGCGTGGCGCAGCCCGCCGACTAATAGCCCAGGCTGTAGGGCCAGGGCTCGGGAAGGGCCAGCAGCATGAGCGACGCGCCCAACAAGGCCACGTTCCTCATGAAGAAGAGCATCTGGTACATGCGCGCTTCACCCTCCTGGTTCCAGAAGTCGTGCATCTTGAAGGTGACGCCCAGGAAGAAGAGGGCGAGCGCGGCCACGCCCCATTCCGGCTCGTAGCCGAGCAGGATGGTGAGGCCGCCCACCAGCAGCAGCAGGCCGGTGAGGTAGACGGCCAGTCGCGGCGCCGGCACACCTTTCATCCGGGAGTAGTCGGTCATCATGTCCGTGTACATCACGAGGTGACCCATCGCATTGAAGATGAAGTAGCCGCCGAACAGGACGCGGCCCACCAGATGCAGGATCTCCATTGCTCACCTCCAGAAAAGAAGGGTAACACAGTCTCACGCGCCAGCCTGCGGCGCGCCGCCAGGGATCCCTGGCTCGGTCATGGTACGGGGGTCGAGGAGCGCTTCCAGCTCGGCTTCCGAGAGGACGCCCTGCGCGCGCGCCACCTCGCGCACCGTGCTGCCCCGGGCGTATGCTTCCTTGGCAATCCCCGCCGCGGCGTCATAGCCGATCCGCGGCGCCAGGGCGGTGGCCAGCGCCAGGTTCCCTTCCAGCAGCTCCTGGCAGCGCTCCCGGTTCACCACGATGTCTGCAATGCAGCGCTGGCGGAACACGCTCGAGGCGCGCGCCAGCAAGGCAATCGACTGCAGCAGCGCATGCGCCATTACCGGCATCATCACATTCAATTCAAAGAAGCTGCCCTGCCCCGCCAGGGTAACCGTAGTGTGGTTCCCCATGACCTGCGCGCCCACCATGGTGACCGCCTCGGGCAGCACCGGGTTGATCTTGCCCGGCATGATGCTGGACCCGGGCTGGATGGCCGGCAGTGTGATCTCGGCCAGGCCGGCCCGCGGCCCGCTGGCCAGCCAGCGGAGGTCGTTCGCGATCTTGCTGAGCGAGACTGCCAGCGTGTTCAACGCGCCGTGCGCGTAGACCACGGCATCGCGCGTCGACTGCCGCTCGAAGTGGTTCTCCGCCTCGCGAAAGCTCAGCCCCGCCATGACTGCGATCCGGTCGATGGCGCGGCGCGCGAACCCCGGATGGGTGTTGATCCCCGTGCCCACCGCCGTGCCACCCAACGGAAGCTCTGCCAGGTCATCGCTCGCCTCCTGCAGCCGGCGCATGCCCAGCGCGATCTGATGCGCGTATCCGCCGAACTCCTGCCCCAGCCGCACGGGAGTCGCATCCATGAGGTGGGTACGCCCCGACTTGACCACGTCATCGAACTCGGCCGCCTTCTCCGCCAGTGCCGAGCGCAGCCCGGCCAGCGCCGGCAGCAGCTCCTGGTGAATCTCCATCCGCGCGGCCACCTGCATGGCGGTGGGGATCACGTCGTTCGAGGACTGGCCCAGGTTGACGTGGTCGTTGGGATGGACCCGCTTCGAGCCCATGTCGCCGCCCAGGAGCTGGATGGCCCGGTTCGCGATCACTTCGTTCGCGTTCATGTTCGTCGAAGTGCCGCTCCCCGTCTGGAAGATGTCCACCACGAAGTGGCCGTCGTGCTCGCCCCGGATGACCTCCTCGGCCGCAGCCGCGATGGCGCGCACGACTTCCGCATCCCGCAGGAATCCCAGATCGGCGTTCGTCTCCGCCGCCGCTTTCTTGATCATCCCCAGCGCCGCAATGAAGCGGCGCGGGAAGCGCAGGTCACTGATGGGAAAGTTCTCGACTGCCCGCTGCGTTTGCGCGCCCCACAAGGCATCTGCCGGGACCTGCATCTCGCCCAGCGAATCCCGCTCGACCCGAAATACTCGCTCACCCACTGCGCCCTCCCACGTCACGAAAGCCCAAGACTGCGCCCCGGCCGTCTGCGTCCCGCTCCCGCTCCCGCTTCCCGACACGGCCAGCCGGCGACACGCGACACCCGACGCGGCCACACGGCGGCCACAGTTTAATTGCTGCTCCGGCGGGGCGCCACTACTATTCCGCCCCATGGAGCTGGCAGGAAAGGTGGCACTGGTGACGGGCGGCGCCCGGCGTCTCGGGCGAGCGTTTTGCCTCGGCCTGGCGAGAGCCGGCGCCGACGTGGTCCTCCACTATTTCCGCTCTGCAGAGGCTGCCCAGCACACGGCCGCGGAGATCGTCAGCCTGGGCCGCCGCGTCCTGACCGTGCCCGCGGACGTGGCGCAGAAGGCGGAGGTCGACGCCCTGGTGCGCCGCACGGCGGACTCGTTTGGGCGCCTGGACGTGCTCGTGAACAGCGCCGCGACCTTCGAGTCAGGCCCGCTGCTGGGCATCCAGGAAGCGGAGTGGGACCGCGTACTGGCCGTGAACCTCAAGGGGCCCTTCCTGCTGGCCCAGGCGGCAGCGCCGCTGCTGCGCCAGGGTGGCGGCGGCTGCATCATCAACCTGGCGGACCTGTCGGCCTTCCAACCCTGGCCGGCCTACGCGCACCACAGCGTCTCGAAGGCAGGGCTGGTCCACCTCACGCGCGTGCTGGCGCGCGCGCTGGCCCCGGACATCCGGGTCAACTGCATTGCTCCGGGCACGGTGCTCCCCCCCGAGGACTACACTGACGAACAGATCAAGCAGAGTCGCGAGGCCTCGGCGCTCAAGCGGCTGGGCTCGCCTGACGACGTCGTCGAAGCTCTGCTCTTCCTGGTGCGGAGCGACTTCATCACCGGGCAGGTGCTCGTGGTGGACGGGGGAAGGATGCTGCTCTAGCGGTGTATCACCCCGCCATGCGAGGTCGCTGGATCACAGTCTCCCTGCTGGCCGCCGCGACCGCGGCCGGCTGCTCCGCGCTGCTCGCGGCGCAGGGCAGGGATTGCCCATCCATCGAGACGCTGCGCGCCTACCGCCCACCCGAGGCCAGCCGGGTGTACGCCGCGGACAGCTCGCTGGTCGCCGACCTCTCGCCCCAGCGCCGTATTGTCCTCGAGCTGGACGAGGTGCCCGCGCTGCTGCGCGACGGGTTCGTCGCGGTCGAGGACCGCCGCTTCTGGCAGCACGGCGGCGTCGACCTGCGCGGCGTCGTGCGCGCGGCCTGGCGCGACCTCACCTCGCTCTCCCTGCGGGAAGGCTTCAGCACCATCACCATGCAGGTGGTGCGCAATGTCTTCCCCGAGGAGCTCCCCTTCTCGGAGAAGCTGCGGCGCAAGACGTGCGAGGTGCTGCTCGCCCGGCGCATGGAGCAGGAGTTCACCAAGCCGGAGATCCTGCAGCTTTACCTGAATCAGATTTACCTGGGCGATGGCCTGTACGGTGTCGAGGCCGCGGCCCGGGGCTACTTCGATAGGCCGGCCAGCAAGACCGCGCCGGAAGAGGCCGCGCTGCTCATTGCCCTGGCCAAGAATCCGGAGGGCAACAATCCCCGCAAACACCCGCTTCAGGCGATCCGCCGCCGGAACCTGGTGCTGGACGTCATGGTGCGGGAAGGTGTGCTCGAGGCCGCGCGGGCCGAGCGGGCCAAGGCGCGGCCGATCCGGCTGGCGCCGCCGCCGGAAGCGGCCGGGCCGGCCCCCTACTTCGTGGCGCGCGTGCGCCGCGAGCTGCGCCAGCGTTTCGGCGCTGACGCCGACATCCGCGGCCTGCGCGTCTATACCGGGCTGGACCCGGTTGTGCAGCGCGCAGCCCGCGAAGCGCTGGTGGCGCAGCTCCGTCGCATCGAGGCTGGCGAATACGGCCGCTACCGGCACCCGGTCCCGTCCGACACCGGCGCCGGCCGGGACACCGCCGCGGCCTACCTGCAGGGCATGATCGTGGCCCTCGATCCCCTGACCGGTGACGTGCGGGCTCTGGTGGGCGGCCGCGACTTCGCGCTTTCCCAGTTCGACCGCGCGTTCCAGGCCCGAAGACAGCCCGGGTCCGCCTTCAAGCCCATCGTCTATGCCGCCGCGCTGAGCCAGGGGCTGCCCATCACCACGCGCATCGAGACCACGCCGCTGGTCATCGACAATACTCCCGGCTCGCCGCCCTGGGAGCCCAGCGATCACCTGCCGGACAGCCTGCAAACCATGTCGCTGCGCAGCGCCCTGGCGCTCTCCTCGAATTACGCGGCCGTCCGCATCGGCCGCTGGGTCGGCGAGCCGCGTGTAGTGGAGACGGCGCAGGCGCTGGGCATCACCACCAGCGTGCCCGCTTACCCCTCCGTGCACCTGGGCGCCGCGGACATCATTCCGGCGGAGCTCGTGGCGGCCTACGCCGCGTTCGGCAATGGCGGAGCCCGGGTGCGCCCGCGGGTCATCACCCGCGTGGACGATGCTCGCGGCCGCACCATCTGGCGCGCACCCGTCGTGCGGCAGGCGGCCCTGGACGAGGGCGTCGCCTTCCTCACCTTGAGCCTGCTCGAGGATGTGGTGGACCGCGGAACGGCCGCTGGCGTGCGCGGCGGCGGCTTCTGGCTGCCCGCCGCGGGGAAGACGGGGACGAGCAACGAA
>JACQVE010000140.1 GCA_016209965.1 Gemmatimonadota bacterium
CGGGACGAGGCCGGATACCGCGAGTACGATGAGGATTGGATCGCGCCGTTCGAGGACATCGGCCGCGTAATCACGCCGAGTCATGCCGCCTGGAAGCGGGCCGCCCTCATCATGGCCCGGCTGGTGGAGAGCGGGGCTATGAGCCCGGGCCGGTTCTCGCGCAGCTTTCTCAACCACTGCATTATTGCGGCCTCGGCTCGGGAGCACGGATTTGTGCTGGTGACGCGGCAGGCGGCAGATTTCGAGCTGATCCGGCGTGTGGAGCCGGGCTTCGAGCACGTGCCGCCCTGGCCGGAGAGGTAGGCGCGGGGGCGGCCCGTCAGAGCACGCGGCGGTACTCGCGCGCGAAGTAGCCGAGTGGCCCGGCATCGTCGCCGAGCCCGATCCCCCTGATCCGTCCGAGCAGCAGGCGATGGTCGCCCGCGGGGCGCACGTCCTCCAGCGTACACGAGAAGCTCGCCAGCGCGCCCGCCAGCACCGGATCGCCCTCCGCGGCGAACGGCGCCGCCCCGACCGGGAACCGGTCCGCGAAGCGCGTGGCCAGCCCGCGCTGCGACGCGGCGAGCACGTTGACCACGAAACGCCCGGCCTCCTCGATCGCGCTCAGCACCGGTGCGTCGGCGCCGAGGCTCACGAGCAGCAGCGGCGGCTCGAGCGAGACGGGCACGAACGCGCTCACGGTCATGCCGTGCAGCCGACCGCCCGCGCGCGCGGCGACAATCGTTACGCCGCTCAGCCAGCGCGAGAACGCCTCGCGCAGCGCATCCGCCGCGGTCGGCGCATCGTCCCCGCCGAAGCGAACCGTCGGCCGGATGGGTTTCCTCGGCATTCAACACCCCCGCCGTTGGAATCTTGCCTCGCCGGGATGGGTTGAGCCCTCCAGATTGCGGACTTGCGGGGCGATTCCGCCCCCCGTTTCCGGGCCCGATGGTCACAACGTGTCCCAATCCGGTTGCCGGCGCACGATCCGGTCCGGGTGCAAATCCCCAAGCCAAAACACGTTAGCCTGACTGTCAAGAGGCCGGCACCCACTGGTCCGACTCGTGAGGGAGTCACCGCGTTCTCGATCCGGAGGGTCGCCATGCGAGTGATGCACCTGCCGGAAGCGCCCCGGTCCCTGTGGCTCGATGCCTGTGCGCCGTACGTGCCGCGCCCGCCGCCGCAGGAGGAAATCCGCGTGGACGTCGCCATCATCGGCGGCGGCTTCACGGGCCTGGCCACCGCGTACGAGCTGAAGCGCACGGACCCCGGCCTGCGCGTGGCCGTGCTGGAGGCGAAGGAAATAGCGTACGGCTCGAGTGGCCGCAACGGCTCCTTCGCCATGACCGTCGTCGGCCTGGGCTTCAGCGCCACCGCCATGCTCCGGGGCAGGGACTTCCTGCGCCGGGCGCACGCGTACATGATGCGGGCCGTGGATGCGCTGGACGACCTCATCCAGAAGGAGGCGCTGGAGTGCGACCGCATCCGCCCCGGCTTCCTGCGCATGGCGACCAGCCGGCCGTATATGGCTCGTCTCCGGCGGGAGGTCGAGCTAGCTGAACGAATTTCGGCGCGTTCCACGCAGACCATCGGGGCCAGCCAACCGCAGCGTCCACCGCGCCCGCCCGCCCCTCCTGCCCCACCCCGCCATCGCCTCCACACCCTGCTGCCATGGCGGCCTCCAATACGTCTGAATCTTGACTCGGCCCGCACCCGCGCGCATCGTCGGAAAAGTGCCGAAATGGCGTTTGAACTTCCTTCCCTTATCCCTATCCCTTTGCCGCCGCCGCGCTGGCGCTGCTGCATTACGCCGACTGTGACGATCGCCGCACGATAGCCACCTTGCACCCGAATGTCGCCCGGCTGGTAATCACGTACGAGCCGCTCGGCCAGCTCGATGGCCGTGAAGTAATCGCCGAGGCCGGCGTAGGCCCAGGCGAGTGAGCGTTTGGAAGGACGCAAGGTTCAGGAAAGAGAACGGCGCCCTATTTCCCCGTCGGTCAGGCAGACCTTCGCTTCCGCACCACGGCGGGCTGCGGCAGGGCGGGGTCCTCGGGGAAGGGGCCGAGGAGGCCGCGCTCCTTGAGGAAAGCGCGCTCGTCGGGGTCGCGCGGCGGTCGTCGCATTCCAGTGATGTCGGTACGCGCTTGGGACCGCCGCACCCGCTTGAGCCGTTCGAACCAGATTTCCCTCTGATCGGGCAGATCCCGGGCTTCCATGGGACTCCTCTCGCTTGCGCTCCTCAACCGCCTTGAGGTGCCAATGCCTCAGACGCGAATCAACCGACCGTCACCGCCTGCGCGTCACCGCCTGCGACCGTGGCGCAGCCGCTTGAGGAGGGCTTCCAGCGTTTCCCGGCTGACTGGCTCATCGCTCGTCGCCAGCCCCCTCAGGGGCTGGAGCGCGTCGAGAGAGCCCTCCCGCCGAAGCTTTGCCCGCAGCCACTCCTCATCCAGCTCGTCTCCGAACGCCGCCAGAAGGTCGAGCGCCTGCTGCCCCCACGCGAGCGCCCCCCACTGGCGGAAGCCGACGATCCGATCGGCAAGGACCACTTCCTTCGTGACGATCTCGAAGACGGCACTTCCAACACGCATGAACTCGCTCGGGTCGGAAAGCGTCGTGCTGGGCACCTCCACAAAGAGGTCTCCGATCTGCCAGTGGCGACCGC
>JACQVE010000141.1 GCA_016209965.1 Gemmatimonadota bacterium
CCTCCAGCCGCTCGTTCAGCCGCTGGCGCGCCTCGAGCAGCCGCGCCACCTCCACCTCGACCGTGAGGTAGAACGTCGGCACCGGGCCGATCGAGGTCACCAGGCGCTTCGCGATCGTCTTCCGCATCTGCGAGACCGGCAGCTCCTCGACTTCCGGCCTCTCTTCCGGCGGAACCGCGGGCGGCGCCTCCCTGCGCGCCTCGACGGCCGGCCGCACCGCCGCCTCGATGTCCCGCCTGGTGATCCGCCCGCCCGGCCCCGTGCCCCGGACCTGCTCCAGCTCGAGCCCGGCTTCCGCCGCCAGTCGCTTCGCCAGCGGCGAGACCTTCACCCGCCCGTCCGGCTTCGGCACCTTTGCCGGCGCCGCGGCCGCCCGCGCCGCCACTCGCTCGGCTTCAGGCGCCGGGCGCCGGGCTGGCCGCGCCGCCGCCGCCTCTGGAGCAACCGCCGCCTCTTTCCGCTCCGCCTTCCCCAAGGGCGCCCGCTCCGCCGCCTCCGCCGCCAGCTCCTCCTTTTCCTCCTCCTCCTCCTCTTCCCCCTCCGCGGCGGCTGCCGTCACCTCCTCCTCACGCTCCTCCCGCTCCTCCGCCGCCGGCGCCTCCTTCAGCAGCTCCGCAATGTCCTCGTCCGGCGCGGCAATAACGCCGATCACTGCGCCCACGGGTGCCGTTCCCCCCTCCGAGAGCAACTGCTTGCGCAGCACACCAGCGCGCCGCGCCACCAGCTCCATGGTGGCCTTATCCGTCTCGATCTCGGCGAGCCCGTCTCCTTCCTCCACTTCATCCCCCTCGGACTTCAACCACTTCACGAGCTGCCCCTCTTCCATCGTCGGCGAAAGGGCTTCCATGTGCACCGTCGTCGCCATCCCCTCTCCTTTCCGCGCCCGCGCCCGCACCCGACTCCGTATCCCTTTCCCGAACCCGGCATTCTCCTGACATGGTGAGCGGAGACACGGTGCGGTGCCGTCCCGCGCCGTGTCGCGCTCTCCCCGCGTCCCCGCCCCGCCCCCTTCCTAATCCCGGTAAAGCGCCCGGTTACACGCCGCGACCACCCGCTCGATGGATGGCTTGGCCAGCTTCTCCAGCCCCTTGCTGTAAGGCATGGGCACGTCAGCCTGGGTAACCCGCAGCACCGGCGCATCCAGCTCATCGAACGCCTCCTCCTGGATCAGGCCGACGATCTGCGCGCCAATGCCCACGAACGGCCAACCCTCCTCGACGTACACCGCCCGGTTGGTCTTGCGCACGCTGCCCAGCACAGCGTCCATATCCAGCGGCCGGAGCGAGCGGAGATCCAGCACCTCGGCCTGAATCCCGTCCTTCTCCAGCCGCGCCGCCGCCTGCAGCGCAACGTGCACCATCTTGCCGTGCGTGATGATGCTGATGTCACGGCCTTCCTGCTTCACCTCGGCCACGCCGAGCGGCACCAGGTGGTCTTCGGCATCCGGCACCTCGCCCTTGAGGGCGTAAAGCAGCTCACCCTCCATCACGACCACCGGGTCGTCATCGCGGATGGCCGACTTGAGCAGCCCCTTGGCGTCAGCCGGCGTGGCCGGGGTGCACAGCTTCAGCCCCGGGAAGTGCGCATACGTCGACTCCAGCGCCTGCGAATGCTGCGCCGAAAGCTGCAATGCCGCGCCGCTCGGGCCGCGGAACACGATGGGACACTTGAACTGGCCGCCCGACATGTAATGCACTTTGGCCGCGCTGTTGAACACCTGGTCGAGGGCCAGGATCGAGAAGTTGAAGGTCATGAACTCGATCACCGGGCGCAGCCCGACCATCGCCGCGCCAATGCCGACGCCCGCAAAGCCGAGCTCTGTGATCGGCGTGTCTACCACGCGCTTCTCGCCGAACCGATCCAGCAGCCCCTTCGACACCTTGTACGCGCCGTTGTACAGCGCGACCTCCTCGCCCATCAGGAAGACGTCGGGGTCGCGCTCCATCTCCTCGACCAGCGCCTGATTCAACGCCTCGCGATACGTTATGACCGCCATGCGCCTCCCGCCTCCTCCCGCCCGTCAAAGAAGATGCGCCCCCGCTCCGGCAGCTCGGCGTAAACGTCGCGGTACAGCTCCTCCGGCGCCGGCTCAGGCGAGCCTTCGGCAAACTGCGCCGCTTCCTCCACTTCCCCGCGCACCCGCTCGTCCAGCTTCTTGAGCGCCTCGTCACTCAGCACTTCGGCTTCCTTCAGCCGGTCAATGAAGATGCGGATCGGATCCTTCTCCTTCGCCTCCTCGACCTGCTCCTTGGTGCGGTAGACGCCGTGCACCGGGTCGGACATCGAGTGCCCCATGAACCGGTAGCAGCGCGCTTCGATCAGCGAGGGCACGGACTCCTTCCGCGCCCGCTCGACCGCTTCGCCCACCACCTCCCTCACGGCCAGCACATCCATCCCGTCCGCCGTGGCCGAGGGCATGTCGTAGGCTCCCCCCTTCTGCGCAATGTCGTACAGCGCCGACGCCCGCTCCCAGGCCGTGCCCATGCCGAACCGGTTGTTCTCTACAATGTAGATCACGGGCAGCTTCCAGAGCGCTGCCATGTTCAGCGACTCGTGGAACGCGCCCTGGTTCACCGCGGCCTCGCCCATGAAGCACAAGCAGACCCGGTCCTCGCCACGATACTTGATCGCCCAGCCGACGCCTGTCCCCAGCGGGATCTGGCCGCCCACAATGCCCCACCCGCCCAGGAAACGCCGCTCCGCACTGTACATGTGCATCGAGCCGCCCTTGCCCTTCGAGCAGCCGCCGGAGCGGCCGTACAGCTCGGCCATCACTTCGCGGGGGGCAATCCCCTTGGCCAGCGCCTGCACGTGGTCGCGGTAGGCCGCGATCACGTAATCGTCGGGTCGCAGCACGCTGTACGCGCCAACCGTGACCGCCTCCTGGCCAATGTAGAGGTGGCAGAAGCCGCCGACCTTGCCCAGAGCATAGGCCTCGGCGCTCTTCTCCTCGAACCGCCGCCCCAACAGCATCTGATAGAGCAAGTGGTGCAGTGTTTCTGCATCCAAACCCGCCAGCCGTTTCCCGTCCCGGCGGGCTGGCTCGACCCTTCTGCTCGTTTCCGCTGCCCTGGCGTCCGTCATGCTTCTGCTCCCGCTCTGCCGCCGCGCCTCAAGCCCCCACCGCACGCCGCCGAACCTCCAGTTGCACCAGTCCATCGTGCGCGATGTCCGCCCGATCCGGACGCGCGTGCCGCTCCACGCTGGGCGCGGCTAGATCCGCCTCGAGCACGTCCTGGATCTGTCCTACTCCCCCGGCCTGCACCACTCGCGCCTGCTTTGCCGCATGATAGCTCGAACGCACCAGCGGCCCCGACTCGACGTGGTGGAAGCCCAACGCCTGTTCACCCACTCGCTTCCACTCGGCGAACTCCCGGGGCGTCACCCAGCGCGCCACGGGCGCGTGCTGCGGCGAGGGCCGCAGGTACTGGCCCAACGTCAGGATGTCGACGGCCGCCTTGCGCAGGTCCACCAGCGCCTGCCGGATCTCGGCCGGCTCCTCGCCCAGCCCCAGGATGACCCCGGACTTGGTCAGCATTTCCGGAGCCATGCGCTTGGCCGCACCCAGGAGGGAAATGCTGCGCCAGTAGCGGCCGCCCGGCCGCGCCCAGGGATGAAGGCGCTCTACCGTCTCGAGGTTGTGATCGAGGATGTCGGGGCGCGCCTCGACCACCTCGCGCAGCGCCGACTCGTCCCCCTTGAGGTCCGGGATCAGCACCTCGATGGTGCAGCCGGGGCGCAGCTCCCGGCACTGCCGGATCGTTTCCGCGAAGATCGCGGCGCCGCCATCCGCCAGTTCGTCGCGATTCACACTGGTAACCACGACGTGCTCGAGCTCCAGCTCCGCCACGGCCTCCGCCACGCGACGCGGCTCGTCCCAGTCCAGTTCGGTGGGCATGCCGTGGGCGATCGCGCAGTACTTGCACGCTCGGGTGCAGACGTCACCCAGGATGAGGAAGGTCGCCGTACCCACCTCCCAGCACTCGCCAATGTTCGGGCACCCTGCTTCCTCGCATACCGAGTGCAGGCGCTGCTGGCGCATCAACCCCTTGAGCCGCCGGTAGTTCGGGCCGCCCGGCGAGCGAACCTTGAGCCACGCCGGCTTGCGCGCATCCAGCGGGAGAGGCTGCTGCCCCTCGAGCACCGGCAGCCGGGCCGTGCCTTTGGACTTCACGATCCCGGTGTCTTTGCCCTGTGGCGCGTAGCCGTGTGCCGTCCGGTGCCCGATCATCTTCCTCTCGATCATTCCCTGCATGTCGTCATCCCGACTCGAACCGGCCGGCAGCGCCCGCGCCGCTTCGGCTCGCTGACGCGGATCGCTAAGTGGTCGAGTTTGTAAGGATGGGCCGGCGGCCGAATGCGACCGTACTGGCGAATTCGACCGCTAAGGCACGGCAACATAGTATGCGGCCGCCAGGCTCAGCAAAGGCCCGCCCACGGCCACGGCGCGCGCGCTCAGGCCCGCCCTTGCTAGACCAACATCCCGCTCGCCCGCGCACCTCCGGCGGCCGGGGGTCACCCGCGACCGCGCAGCATGTGGCGCAGCGCCGGCTCAAGTTCCGGATAGGCGAACACGTATCCCGACTCGAGAAGTTTCTCGGGCGCGACGCGCGCACCGGCCAGCAGCATCTCCTCGGCCATCTCGCCGAGCAGCAGTCGCAACACCACAGCCGGCACCCCGCAGATCGTCGGGAGCCCCAGCACGCGCCCCAGGGTGCGCGTGAACTCGGCGTTGGTCACGGGCTGCGGGGCCGCGAAATTGATGGGACCGAAGAGAGTGTCACGGGAAAGGACGTGCAGCGCGGCACCGACGACGTCGTCCAGCGCAATCCAGCTCCAGACCTGGCGCCCATCGCCCAGCCGTCCACCCAGCCCCAGCCGAAAGACCGGCAGCATGGCGGCCAGCACCCCGCCCTCCCGGCCCAGCACCGGCGCGAACCGCATGCGGGCCACGCGGATCCCCGCTGTCTCCGCGGGCCGCGTCGCCGCCTCCCACTCCTGCGCCACCGCCGCCAGGAAGCCCGCGCCCGGCGCACTGCCCTCGTCCAGGACCTCGGCCGGGTCGCGGCTGCCGTAATACCCCACGGCACTGGCCGATAGCAGCACGCCTGGCCTGCGGCTCAGACCAGCAAGCGCCTCGCATAGAAGACGCGTCCCCAGCACCCGGCTCTCCCGGATGCGCCGCTTCTTGAGAGCCGTCCACACGCCGGCGATGCGCTCACCTGCCAGATGGATGACCGCGTCGTGCTCCTCCAGCCTTGCCGCATCGATCCTGCCACCCACGGGATCCCACAGCACCAGCGAATCCCTGGCACCTGGAGGCCGCCGCCGTACCACCGGGGTCACGGAATGCCCCGCCCCGCCCAGCTCCCGCACCAGCGCGCTGCCGATGAAACCCGTGGAACCCGTGATCGCAATGCGCATGCAACCTTCCGCCCTCCGGGCCGCGTTCAAGACAGCACGGGCGAAACGCGAGAAGCCAGCCGCGCCGGAGAAGAGCCAGCCCTAGCGCCAGCCCTCGGCCTCGCCTCAGCGGTCCCGCTCCAGCGTCACCGAATGCGCCTCGCCGTGTCGCGCCCGCTCCCGCCGCGCCTCGTTCCGCACCGAGACCTCGTACTCGGCGCGCAGCCGCTCCATCAGTGCCTCGCGGCGCCGGAACAAGAATTTCGGCTCCCGCGGCTGCCGCCGCGCCAACGCGTACGCCGTCAGCAGCGGCAGAGCGATGCTCGAGTCGCTGTAGCAGACGACGGCGGCCGGCAGCCGGTCAGGGTCGATCTTCCCCCAGCTCACCGCCTCGCCCGGCGTCGCCCCCGAGAGCCCGCCCGTGTCCGGCCGCGCATCCGTGACCTGCAGGAAATAGTCATGCCCCTTCTCCTCGATGCCCAGCACTTCCTGGATCTGCGGCTCCGTCTGCAGCACGAAGTTCTTCGGGCTGCCGCCGCCAAAAATCACCACTGCGGACTTGCCGCCCCGGCGCTTCGCGTCCAGCACGATGGCCGCCGTCTCGTTAACGTCCGCGCTCACATCCAGCACCAGCTTGCTCCCCTGCAGCGCCAGGGCGGCCACATTCATGCCGATGGACGAGTCGCCCGGGCTCGAGGTGTAAACGGGGACGTCGTACTCGTAGCAGCTCGCCAGCAGCGATTTGCGATGCAGGTTCAGCGCCCGCTCCCGCTCCGCTACGTATTTCCCACAGAGGTGGTGGAACTCCGCTGTGCACATCGGCCGCTGGAACTCGGCCTCCTGCATGATTTTGCGGAAGAATGCGTCCGTGTCCAGCAGCACCGAGTAATCGAAGAAGACGTCGTATATCCGGACGACCTCCTCCTCCCTCAGCACCACGTCCGACACGAAGGGGTTGCCCTGGTGCATCTCGAGGCCCAACCCGAAGTGCGTGTCGTGGTAGAGATTCGCGCCTGTGGACACGATCCAGTCGATGAATCCGGCCTCGATGAGCGGGATCAGGCTGCTCATCCCCAGCCCTGCGGGCGTCAGCGCTCCGGTCAGCGAGACGCCCACCGTGACGTCGTCCTCCAGCATCTTCTCGGTGAAGAGGCGGCAGGCCTCGCGCAGCCGGCCCGCGTTATATGCCAGGAAAGCCCCGTCGATCACCTCCGCCACCGTCATTTCCGCTGTCACCGGGCGGGGCGAGATGGGCGCGCCCGAGAGGTATTGGCTCTTAGCTGCCATTGCTCTCATCCGGGCTCGGCGCGCGCTTCGCCACTGGGCGCGGCCCGGGCCGGAAGCCGCCGCGCCCCCGCCACGCGCTGCTGCTGGCCACGGCGCGCGCCCCCTCCGAGTCGGCGATCGCCTCCGCGCACTGCGCGTCGTAGCAGTCGATGACGGTCTGCACCGCCTCCTGCGGCGAATCCGTGCACACGAGCAGCTTCAGGTCCTCGGCAGAGACCTTCCCCTCGGCCAGCATCCGGCCGCGCATCCAATCCAGCAGTCCGCGCCAGTAGGCCTGGCCGAACAGAATGACGGGGAAGTTACGCACTTTCCCGGTCTGGATCAGGGTGAGCGCCTCGAACAGCTCGTCCATGGTGCCGAAGCCGCCCGGAAAGATGATGAAAGCCTCCGAGTACTTCACGAACATCGTCTTGCGCACAAAGAAGTAGCGGAAGTTGATGGCCGTCCTCACGTAGCCGTTCATCCCCTGCTCGAAGGGCAACTCGATGTTGCAACCGACGGACGCGCCGCCCCCCTCTGCAGCCCCTTTGTTGGCCGCCTCCATGATGCCCGGGCCGCCGCCCGTGATCACGGCAAAGCCCGCCTCGGCCAGCCCGCGGGCGGTTTCCGACGCCGCCAGGTAGAAGGGATCGGTCGGCCCGACCCGCGCGCTGCCGAAGATGGCCACTGCGGGCCCCAGATCCGCCAGCGTATCGAAGCCCTCGACGAACTCGCCCATGATGCGGAAAACGCGCCAGGGGTCCGTGTGGGTGAAATCCTCCACCGGCAGCATGGCCTCCCGCCGGAAGAGACGCTCATCTTCGGTTGGCCGGCCGCGATTCAGCTCCGCCATCGGTATGGGGTCCTGCTTCTTCGGGGCCATCAGCAGCTCCTTCCGTTGCCCTCCGCTGCTACTCGCGCCGCCGCGGCCGCACACCCCGCCGCCGGGGCAGCACGCCCGCGCCGCAATACCACGCCGCCGTTCGCGCCAGTGCCTCGGCCGGCCTCACCCGCGCGCCCCAGCCCAACTCGCGGCGAGCGCGCTCCGCCACGTACGGGTTGCCGTGCAGCAGCAGCCGCGCGCCGCGGCGCAGGTTCGGCGCCGCCCCAGGAATCAGGCTCAGCAGCGCGTCCACAGCCCACGCCAGAACAAGCAGCGCGGCGCCAGGCACAGGGAGCAGTCGCGGCGTGCGGCCCAGCGCCACCCCGAAACCGGTGACCAGCTCCCGCAGGGTAAGCCGCGCGTCCTCACTCAGGTTGTACGCCCGCCCCACGGCCGCATCGCGCTCGAGTGCCGCTACCACGCCGTCCGCAACGTTGCCCGCGTACACCACCGGCAACGCGGCGTGCCCACCGGCCGGCGCGGGCAGGAGCGGCAGCGAAACCAGGCGCGCGAGGATGGGGGTGAAGAGGCGGTCTCGCTCGCCATAGATGACCGAAGGTCGCACCGTGCTGAGCCGGACAACACCCTGCTGGTGGAGCTGCCAGGCCACCTCCTCCGCCCGCCGCTTCGACCGCGCGTAGACGTCCCGCGCCGGCACCTCACCCGATCGCCAGTCCTCTTCCCTTATACGCGCCCGGCCGATCAGCCCGCGGTAGACGGCCACACTCGAAACGTGGACCACGCGCGACGCCCGCGCCAGCCCCGCCGCCCGCAGCACGTTCTCCGTGCCCTGGACATTGACTGCCTCGTAGTGCTGCCAGGACGCGCGGCGAAAGACCAGCGCCGCGGCATGAACCACGGCATCACACCCTTCCATTCCGCCGGCCAGCCGCGCCGGCGCATCCGTGATGTCGCCTTCGACCAGTGCCGCGCCCAGCGACTCGAGGTGACTCCGCTCACTGCCGGGCCGCACCAGCCCCACGACCTGGTGGCCGCGCTCGAGCAGCCGCTCGGCGGTATGCGAGCCGACCAGTCCCGTGCCGCCGGTCAGAAAAACTCTCATACACTAGCCGCCACTGCGCCCCGGCATCTAGATTTCCGAACATGAAATGTCCCTCCTGCCGCACGGAGAGCTCGGGCGCGTACTGCGCCCACTGCGGCGCGCCGCTGCGGGGCGCGCGCTGCACGCAATGCAATACGGAGCTGCTCCCCGGAGCCAGGTACTGCACGCGCTGCGGCGCCGCGGTCCGCGCCGCCCCCTCGCGCCTCCCCTGGGTGATTGCTGGGGCCGCCCTCGTCGCCCTCACCATCGCCCTGCTCCTGCCGGCGCTGCGCTCCGACCCGGCGGAGGACGGACGCGGGTTGGCTACACCCTCCGGTCCGGCCAGCCCCACTCCACTCCCGGGTGCCGCGCCGCCACTCACCGGCACGCCGCGCGAGCAGGCGGACCGCCTCTTCAACCGCATCATGCGGGCACGCGAGGCCGGCGATTCCGCTCAGGTCGCCTTCTTCCTGCCCATGGCCATCGCCGCCTACCGCCAGGCCGGCGAGCTTGACGACGACGCACACTACCACCTGAGCGAGCTCGAGCTCACCGCCGGCGACGCGGCCGCGGCACTCGCCACCGCACAACGCATCCTGTCCGGCTACCCGCAGCATCTGCTGGGACTGGCCGCAGCCGCCCAGGCCGCTGGCGCCGCCGGAGACCGCGAGGCAGCGCGCCGCTACCACCAGCAGTTGCTGGCCGCCTACGACGCCGAGATCAGCCGGCCCCGGCCCGAGTATCGGGAGCACGCAGCAATCCTCCCCAGCTACCGCACCGCAGCCGAGCGATTCCTGGGGCGATAGTTCACCTGCCGCGTCGCCTCACTACCACGAAAATGAGTCCCAGGACGCCGGCACGCCCGGCCCACGCCGGGGAGCAGCGAGGGCGTT
Source organism: Gemmatimonadota bacterium (assembly GCA_016209965.1). NCBI lineage: Bacteria > Pseudomonadati > Gemmatimonadota > Gemmatimonadota bacterium. The sequence goes on from JACQVE010000141.1 coordinate 9,488, forward strand.
GAAGAAGAGGGGGAAAGTCGCCATGCTCTGACCCCGATACTGCGGCCGGAAGCCGAAGAGGATCACGCGGCCCGCGCCAACCTCGACCTCCGCCAGCGCTCCCCTGCCGGCGACCCGCTCGCGGCCCAAGGCCCAGCCGCTCAGCAGCGGATCGCCCGAACCGTACCGGCCCACAATGCGGGCCTGCGGCGCCGTTGCCTCGAAGGCCAGGCTCTCCTCACCATACCAGGCAATCGTCCCTTCCGGCATGCCCGCGGCCAGCGCGTGCGCGCCATCCAACTCCAGCCGCAGGATCGACCCAGGAATGAAGAAATCGGCCGCTGGCAGGCCTGCCACCACGTCCCGCAACGGCAGTTGCAGGTGCTCGAGGGCAAAACGGCTGGCCTCCTCCAGCGTCACCAGCGTGCCGCCCTCCTGTACGAACGCCGCCAATGCGGCCACGCCCTCGCCACCCAGCCCACCCGCATACTGCGGCGGCACACTCCCCGCGCGCCGGCCCTGCACCAGATCTGCTGGGGATTGCGAGGCCAGGATCACCACGTCCCACGAACGGCCCAGCTGGCCAGCCCGTATGTCACTGTCGTGCAACGACTTATATGGGACGCTGTAGGCCTCCAGCAGCCAGCGCGTCCAGCCCTCGTCCATGGAGGGGGCGTAACTCTGATAGAGGCCTATGCGCAGCGGCGCGGCTGCTGCCACGGTACGCCCCCCACCCCCCTCCCGGCGGGTCAACCCGGGCGCGAAGCGCCTCACCTCGGGAGCCGCGACCGGTTCCGAGAGGGCTAGCTGGTCGACGCCGGGTTCGACGCTTTCCGCTGCCACAGCCTGCACGCCGAGCAGGAGCGGGAGCGTGTGTGCCGTGACGTCGTAGGGACGTTTGGGCGGGCCACCCGGATAGAGTCTCAGGTCGGGATATTCCTGGCGTTCCAGCATCGCCTGGGCGAATGCCGCGTAAGGCTGTCCCATCGGGACCACGTAGGTGCCGGCCGGAAACTCCCGGGCCGGGCCGGCTGCTTCCGTTTCCACGCCGATGCTCCGCCTTCGCCCTGCCGCAGCCGGGCCGTTCACCCGTGCACGGAAGGGCACACCCGCGCGGTGCACTTCCACATCGGCCGTCACCAGGATGCGGAGCAGCTCGTTCAGTGCGGCGGGGTTTTCCTGTTCTGCGGGAATCAGCCACGCGGCGGGCCAAACAGGCCAGCCGCCCACAGCCCTCTCTCCAACTTCCAGGAACGCGCGCAGCCACTCCGCCCGGTGCCGGGCCGCGTGGGTCAGCAGGGCAAACGCCCCCGCCTCCATGTAGTCGACGATGTCCGCCAGCCGCCACTCCCCGCCTGGCCATGGCTCGGGGAAATTCCAGCTGGCCTGGCGCGCGTCGTAATTGCGGCCGGGCTGTAGCGAATCGAAGGGCACCCGGATGGGCGAGGCCAGGTTGGCAGAGGCGGTTTCCGAGAGGATGCGTACGCCCCCATGATAATGCGAGTATGCGCGCGCCGGCGTCCAGGCGTCGTAGATCGCGTTCCCCACCACGCCGCGCTTGCCGGCCGCCGTCAGACTCGCCGCCATGAAGCTCCCCAACTGGTTCACGCCCGCCACCAGTAGCGGGTCCACATTGGGCTCGATGGGGTCGATGTAGGGGGGAAAGAAGATCCTGGCGCCGCGCGAGCCCATCTGGTGGATGTCGTGTACGATTTGCGGACGCCAGACGTTGTGCACCCGCTCCACCGTGAGCTGTGTCTCACGCTGCGTGAACGCGTACCAGTCGCGGTTGTTGTCGTGGCCCACATAATGGTGGTACAGGAAGGGAGGAGACGCGCCCTCCCAGGGCTGTCCCAGCGTGCTCTCGTACCAGTCCCCTACCAGGTCGACGCCGTCCGGGTTGAGCGAGGGTACGAGCAGCACGATCGTATTCTCCAGGATCTCGAGCTCCGCGGGGGCGCTCGAGCTGGCCAACCGGTGAGCAATGCGCAGAGGGACCTGGGAGCCTCCCACCTCGGTCGAGTGGATCGAAGCCGTGATCAGAACCACCGTCTTCCCCTGGGCGATCAGGCGCTCGGCTTCACCCTCCGACGGGAGGAGGCGCGGGTCTGCGAGCTGGCGCTGGATCTCGCGGTAGCTGTCCAATCTCGCCAGGGTCGCCGGGCTGGAGATCGTGGCCATGAGGAACGGGCGGCCCAGTGTCGTCTCGCCCAGGGTGTCGAGCCGCACGCGCGGACTGACCTGTGCCAGCGCCGTCAGGTACGACGTGATCTGGTTCCAGTCCGCCAGCTTGCGGTCCGCCCCTACTTCGAACCCCAGGTGCGAAGCGGGCGCCGGCACGGCCACGACCGGATCCGGCCGCAGCGCCCCCGGTCGCGGGGCACACGCCGCCGCTACGAGTAGCCAGAGGATCGAGGCGCGTCGAGCGCCAGTGCGGTGCTGCACGAAGCAGCCTCCTGGATAGGGTTTCGCGTCACGACTGATCGAGCGCTGGCCGCCGGAGGGCAGTCCCGCCCCGCCTCCGGCGACGCCTGAAGCGCGAGGATGCATTGGGCTACTCGCCGGTCGCGCCTGCCGCAGCCGCGCCTGGACCGGACCGATCTGGCAGCGTGGCACCGTGCAGGGCGTTGAACAGCAGCTTGAAGGTGGCGCGCGGCTGCCCGCGGAACTGGGAGCGGAAGCCGATTAGCACGACATCGCCACTCCCGAGCTGCGCGCGGACTACGGCAGCCTTGCCCCCAAGATGCTTTTTTTCTCCCAACGCCCAGCCGCTGAGCAGCAGCTCTCCGGGGGGATAGTGCGCCACCACTTCGAGCGGCGCGCGATCGGCCCTCCTCCCGCCGGCCTCCGCGGGCTCCAGAATGTCGAAGGCACGGCTGCGCACGAAGAACGCAGCCGCCTCCGCAGGCATGCCGTAGCCCACGGGATGGCTGGGATCCACTGCCAGCCGCAGCAGCGACCCGGGCACGAAGAACTGCTCGGTCGGCACTCCGTCAACGGCATCGCGCAGGGGCAGCCCGAACTGCTCGATCACAAAGTTCGCCGCCCCGTCCAGCGCCACGACACGTCCGCCCTGCGCCACATAGCGCTTGAGCGCCGCCGCGCCCTCGACCCCCAGCCCGCCCACGTACTCCGCCGGCATCGACCCCGCCCGGTGCCCGTTCAGGATGCGCTCCGCGCTTTGATCGGGCAGAACAATCGCGTCATACTTCGAGAGCTGCCCCCGCCGGATGTCGCCGTCGTGCAGCGTGTCCAGTGCAAATTCGTAGCGTTCGAGCAGCCAGCGCGTCCAGCCCTCGTCCATGTTCGCAACCCAGGACTTATACAGCGCCACGCGCGGCAGTCGCAGCTCACGCAGCGCCACGGCAGGGCGTGCAGCCAGGCCCATAAGATCCAGGCCCAGCTCCCGGGACAGCGCCTCGACGCGCGCGCGCGTGCGATCCCCTCGCGCGCGCACTACGATCGCACCCGCGTCGTGCGTCGCGCCTCCCGCCTGGAACGGCTCCCGCGCCCACGCCACACGCTCCCCCGCCCGCAGCAGCCGGTTTATCGCCAGGGCGCTCGCATTCGGCCTGTGCGATAGTACGTAGCCGAACGCCGCCTCCCCCGTGACCCGCCCTGCCGGCAACGCAGGCTCAGCCACCGGCTCCCCCGCGACCCGGAAGGGCGCCTCCACCCGCTCCACCCTGACGCCCATCTGGATGGGCAAAGTCCACCCCGTCATGTCATAGGGCGGTGCCGGCGGTCCGCCCGCGTACAGGCGCATGTCCGGATATACCTGCTTCTCCAGCAGGTCGAGGATATAGGCGCGGAACGCCTGGGCCGTGTAGATCACGTAGGAGCCGGCCGCAAAGCGCTTACCCCCAGCCTCGAAGGCCTCCGCGGCGCGGGTTACGTCAATACCGCCCCAGCGCAGCACGCGCACAAGCTCCGCCGCTTCTCCAGCATCCCACTGCTCACCTGAAGGGATCACAAAAGCGAAGGGGCTCCCGCGTTGCCCTGCCTCGATCGCCCAGCGGCCCATCCGGTAGATGTTGTACAGCCACTCCTCCCGAAGCGCCGCAGCCGTCTCCAGCACCGCCAGCGAAGCCGTGATCATGTAGTCCACGGCGTCGCCAAGCCGCCACCACCCGCCGCGCCAGGGATCGGGGTAGAAGACGCTCGGCTCCGCCGCCGACATCGAGCTGCCCCGCCCGAAGCTCCTGGGCAGCGAGTCAGCCGAGTACTCTTTGGGCGTCGCGTAACGGTAGAGCGCGGTCTCGGTCAGGATGCCCACCATGTTGTGGAAGTAGGGCGCCGTCCGCATGCCGCCGTTCCACCACATGTCGAAGCCTACTCGCGAGACCGGCCCGGGCTTGCGCTCCTCCGCGAACCGCCGCGTCATGGCGGAGCCCAGCAGGTTCACCCCCCGCGTCACCAGTGGCGGGATGTTCGGGTTCACCGGGTCGGCGAACGGCGGCACGAAAATGCGCGCAGGAAAGGGCGCCGTCTGGTGGTGGTTGTACACGATCTGCGGATACCACTCGTGGTACAGTAACCTGGCCACGGCACGCGACTCCGGCTGCGTCAGCATGTAGAAATCCCGGTTGTTGTCGTGCCCCACGTAGTGGTGATACAGCCAGGGAAGATCGCTGGTCTCGAAGGGCGTCCCCAGATGGCGGCGGTACCAGCCCGCTGTGATATCCAGCCCGTCCGGGTTCATGACCGGCATGAGCAGCAGCACTACCTCCTGCCGGATGCGCCGCATCGCCTCCGATTCCTCTGTGGCCACCAGGTAGGCGAGGAGCGGCATCTGCTGCGCGCCGGCCACCTCGGTGGCGTGCAGCCCGCCATCGATCCAGACCACCGCCTTCCCTTCAGCCGCCAGGCGCCGGGCCTCCTCCTCCGGCACGTCCGCCGCCCGCGCCAGGCGCGTGCTGATGGCGCGCAGTTGCTCGAGCCGGCTGATATTCTCCGCACTGGAAATGAAGGCCAGGATCAGCGGACGCCCCAGCACGGAGCGCCCGATCTCACGGACCAGCACGCGGTCGCTGGCCCGGTCCAGGCGCCGGAAGTAGTCCACGATCTGGGAGTGGTCCGCCAGCTTGTAATCGGCCCCCGGCTCGAACCCGAAGACCTCCGCCGGATGCGGCGCCGCAGCCTGCAGGGCGCTGGCCGGCCGCGCCTCGCGCGACGCGGCTGGTGCCGCAGGCAGCGGGCGTTGGGGGTGCGCTACCGACGCACCGCCCGCCAGCAGCAACGCCAGCAGCCAGCCGCGTCGCGCAACAGAGTTGGGGAACGCCGAGCTCATGCGGGGACCCTCGTCTGCGGGCCTGGAAGTCGTCCGTGGATTCCCTGGAAAGCTATCGCCGGCGGGTGCCCGTTTGCAAAGCGCGGCCGTAACTCCTTATGTTGTGCGACGAATCACGCGGCGCGCCGTCGCTCTGGGACTGCCGCCGCTTTTCCATGCCCGAATCGCAGCCGAACCATGCGCACGGCAACCCTGGCCTTGCTGGCCGGCCTGGCCACCACCGCGTTCCAGCTCCGCGACACGCTGCAAGCCGCCCTCTCCAGCATTACGGCCGACGAGCTGCGGGCCCACGTGCAATTCCTCTCCCATGATCTGCTCGAGGGTCGGGCTCCGGCAACACGCGGTGGGGAGCTGGCCGCGCTCTACATCGCCACCCAGTTCGCGCGGGCCGGGCTCGAGCCGGTAAAGGGAAGCTATTTCCAGGAGGTACCCGTCGTCGGGATCACCGCGGACAAGGGTAACCTCTCGCTCGAGTTCGAGGCCCGGGGCAGGAGCATGCCCGCACGCTACCCCGCGGACGCCGTCATCTGGACGGCCGCGGAAGAGCCAGCCGCTGACGTCGCCGGCGAGCTGGTCTTCGTCGGCTACGGCGCCAGGGCGCCCGAATACCGCTGGGACGACTTCAAAGGCCGGGACCTGGGAGGCAAGATCCTGCTCGTCCTGGTCAATGACCCGCCTGCGCCACCCGAGGAGCCGGCACTCTTCGGCGGCCGCGCCATGACCTACTACGGACGCTGGACGTACAAGTTCGAGGAGGCAGAGCGCCAGGGCGCGGCGGGCGCCCTCCTCCTGCACACGCGGGATGGCGCCGGCTACCCCTGGAGTGTGGTCGAAAGCTCATGGGGCGGGGAGCAGTTCGCATTGCCCCGCGAGCCGGGCGCGCCCCCGGCACTCGCGCTCGAGGGCTGGATCCAACGCGAATTCGCGCGCCGGTTGCTGGTCGAAGCCGGCCACAGCCTCGAGGAGCTGTACGTGCTGGCGGCCCGGCGTGATTTCCGCCCCATCGCGACCGGCATTACTGTCCATGCCCGGATCCCAAGCCGCATCCGGCACCTGCAGACGGCCAATGTAGCCGGCTTGCTACCGGGACAGGACCCCGAGCGGCGCGACGAAATCGTCGTCTACACGGCCCATTACGACCACCTCGGCATCGGCACAGCCGTGAGCGGCGATTCCATCTACAACGGCGCATATGACAACGCCAGCGGCGTGGGGCTTCTGCTCGAGGTCGCGGACGCCTTCGCCCACCTCAGCCCCCGGCCCGATCGCTCGGTTCTCTTCCTGGCCACCGCCGCCGAAGAGGCAGGGCTGCTGGGCGCAGCCTATTACGTCCAGCAGCCTCTGTTCCCCATCCCCCGCACCATGGCCAACATCAACATCGATGGCGCGAACCTCTGGGGTGAGACACGCGATGTGGTCGCGCTGGGCGCGGAACGCTCCACCCTGGGCCGCATCGCCGAGACCCGCGCGCGCCAGCTCGGCCTCCGCCTCACACCCGACCGCGCGCCGGAAAAGGGGTTCTTTTTCCGCTCCGACCACTTCCCCTTCGCCCGCGCCGGCGTGCCGGCTCTCTACCTCGAGCACGGCCTCGAATTCAAGGGCCGGCCTGCCGGCTGGGGATTGCAGCTCATGGAGCGCTACGACGCGGAACGCTACCATCAGCCCTCCGACGAGTTCGACGCCGGCGCCGACCTGGGCGGCGCCATCCAGCAAGCGCGCCTCGCCTTCCTGGTCGGTTACGACGTCGCCCAGGCCAGGAACGGTCCCGAGTGGTACGACGGCTCGGAATTCAAGGCGGTCCGGGACCGCTCCCTGCGCCGGCGCGCCCGCTAGCTCAACGCGCCAAAGACTCGGTCTTCTCAGAGTCCGGTGGGGAGATCCAGGAACTCCCAGGGCAGGCCGAAGCGGGCCGCCAGGTGGGCCGCCAGCGCGCGGACGCCCCACACCTCGGTGGCGTAGTGACCGGCGTAATACACATTGATCCCACCCTCGACCGCGTCAAAGTAGGTGTGGTGCGGCCCCTCGCCCGTAATGTACGCGTCCAGACCCGCGGCGATGGCGTCACCAATCAGACTGCCGCCCGCACCCGTCACCACTCCCACGCGCGTGATCCACTCGGGGCCACCCGCGATCAGCCGAACCCGCCCGCCGTGCAGCTCCTCCAGCCTGGCCGCCAGCGCGTCCCGCGTCAGCTCGAGGTTCCCCCAAACGCCCACCGCCACGCCTCGCTCCTGCGCAAAAGCCCCTTCCAGCTCGATCCCCAGCTCCCGCGCCAGCACTGCGTTGTTGCCGACCTCGGGATGCAGATCCAGGGGGAGGTGAGAGCTGTAGACGGCTATGTCATGCTGCAGCAACGGATTCACGCGACGGTAGCGCCGCCCCGTGAGCGGGCGGTTGCCGTCCCAGAAAAGACCGTGGTGCACCAGGAGCAGGTCGCACCCCCGCTCTGCCGCAGCCTGCACCGCCGCCTCACTGGCATCTACCGCGGCGGCCACGCGCGTCACTGCGCCCCGGTTCTCAACCTGCAGCCCGTTCAGCGCTTCCGGCCAGTCCGGGACTTCCCGCGTCCGCAGGTATTCGTCCAGGTAGGCAACCAGCTCGTGAAGGCGCATCCCTAACCTGCGGCGGGGGCCGGCCTTCCCACCTCCGCGCTCCCATATGCAGCCTTTGCCTTTGGCGGCGGAGCTTTCGTTTCGCCGGTATGCACGCTGCCGTTCACACGCCCACCTTCATCCAGCTTGATGCGCCGCGCGCGAATCTCCCCCTCGATCACGCAGGTCGCCTGCATCTCGAGCCGGCTCTCCGCAATGATGGTCCCCACCACCTTGCCGCCGATCACTGCGTCTTGAGTCGTGATGTCGCCGTTGACCACTCCGTCCCTTCCCACTACCACCGCCTTCCCCGCCCGCACCGTACCGTCTACCGTCCCTTCGATGCGGAGAGTGCCTTCCGTCTCACAGTCACCGGTTACCCGCATTCCCGGGCCGATGATCGAGATCACGCTCTCCCGCGGCGCCTGCGGCGCTACCTGCTCTTTGGCCATTTGTGGGGCACCCGTCTGGGGGTCTTTCTTTCCGAATAGCACTGGGTTTCTTACGGCTGGCGTACGAGGCTCAGCGGATCGACCGCCTGGCCATCTTTCCGGATCTCGAAGTGAAGATGAGGTGCAGTGGACCGCCCCGTTGACCCGCTCAGCGCGATCACCTCGTTCCGCTCCACTCTGCGCCCCGCGCTGACGAACAGGGCCGACGCATGGCCGTACATGCTCTCGTAGCCGTTGCCATGATCGATCAGAACGTAATAGCCGTAAACGTCGTCGCGCCCCGCATCCTTCACCACGCCGGGCCCCGCCGCCCGGATGTATGAGTCCTGGGACACGGCGATGTCCAGGCCAGGGTGGCGCGCTCGGTCGCCGCCGGTCAATTCCCGAGTGATGTACCCCGGCTGCGTCAGCGGCCAGCTCGTGGGGCGCGCCGCCGCACCGCCCGATTCCGCACCCCGCCCCTCTTCTTCTCGCCGCAAGGGTGGAAGCCAGGTGTCGGCGCTCTTGCCGGCGGCATCGGCGCCCAGGAGCTGCCGCACCCGCTCGTACTGCGCCTCGACCTCGGCCAGGGTACGCGCCAGCTCCGCCACCTGCGCACGCTCGCCGCGCAGCCGGGTCAGCTCCCGCTCCAGCCCCGGCACACGGGCAGCTTGGGCCGCGACGTACCACCACAGCGAGACAATGACCACGAAGGTAGCCAGCAGCACGCCGCCGCCGAAAAGCAGGAACTTGAGATGGCGATAGGAGATCTCGAACGTGCGCGTCTCGAGGTCACCGTGGGGGACCAGAATCAACGTGAGTCGTTTATCCTCCATACCTCGCCCCTCTTCGCCCGGAACACCGCGCAGCTCGCTCCCGGAGCCTGGTGGTCGAATCGACAAATACGGCGGCATTCGACACCGTACGTGTGAACTCGACCACTACGAGGTGACCTCCAGCACCGACCTGCGGGTCAGCAGTTCATAGAGCCGCTCGAAATCCTCAGGGCCGGAAAACGGAATCTCGATCCGCCCCGCGGTACCGCGCGCCCGGCGGATCCGCACCGCGGCGCCCAGCGCCCGCTGCAATTCTTCCTCCAGCCTCAACTCGGTCGGATCGCGCGGGCCGGCCGCCGCCTCCGGCTCGGAATGCCCCCTCCGCCGCCGCACCTGCCGCTCCACCTCGCGCACATTCCACCCCACCCGGACAGCCTCGTCGGCGAGCTCGACGATCCGCCGCTCGTCCTCCAGCCCCAGGAGCGCGCGCGCATGCCCGGCAGTCAGCTTCCCTTCCGCCAGCAGCCGGCGGACCGCCGCGGGCAGTTGCAACAGTCGGACCATGTTCACCACCGTCGAGCGGTCGCGCCCGACCGCCTCCGCGATCTGCTGGTGCGAAAGTCCAAATTCGGATGCCAGCCGCTCGTACCCTGCAGCTTCTTCCAGCGGCGAAAGTCCCGAGCGCTGCAGGTTCTCGACCAGCGCCAGCACAAGAAGGGTCGGGTCATCGACATCGCGTACCAGCGCGGGAATCTCCCGCCAGCCCAGACGCAGCACCGCTCGCCAGCGCCGCTCCCCCGCCACCAGCTCCCACGCAGCCAGAGACCCCTCCCGCGCCGGCCGCACAATCACCGGCTGGAGTAGACCGTTGGCGCGAATCGACTCCGTCAGCTCCGCCAGTTCCGAGTCCGAAAACTCGCGACGCGGCTGGAACCGGTTGGGCGCAATGGCGGAGACGGCCAGCTGCCGCACCGCCCCAGCGTCAGCCGGCAGCGGCGTCAGGTAGTCTCCCAGCAGCGCTTCCAGACCCCGGCCCAGCCGGTCACGCTTCTGCATGGCCCAAGCCCTCCTCCTCGTGGACGAATCCACCCGTACGGCAGCATTCGGCCACGGATCCATCCCGCGGGCGGCATTCACTCCCCACCAGGCCACCGCCCAGCCCCGCCCCTTCCTCGACCTCCGCTCCCTGCGGTCGCTGCGGTTGCGCTCCCCGCGGGCGTAGCCCCAGTGACTACGCCTCAGTTGCGCCCTTTGCTCCCAGGGCGGCTCGCCGCCCTCGGGGCGCGCCAACCCTCTGAGCTCGACCACTCACGACCTGAACCCGACCTCGACCCCCGGGTCCGCCTCCGCGGTCGCGGCGTCCGACCGGGCAATGAACTCCTGCGCCAGCGCCAGATAGCTCTGCGCGCCCTGCGACATCACGTCGTACGTGATGATCGGCTTGCCAAAACTGGGGGCTTCCGCCAGCCGCACGTTGCGGGGAATTACCGACCGGTACATGCGCGCGCCAAAATACTCCCGCGCCTCCTCCGCTACCTGGCGCGACAGGTTCAGCCGCTGATCGTACATCGTGAGGAGGACCCCCTCGATCTGAAGGTGCGCATTCACGTTGCGCTGCATGAGCCGCACCGTGTTCAGCAACTGCGAGAGCCCCTCGAGCGCGTAAAACTCGCACTGGATCGGGATCAACACCGCGTCCGCCGCCGCCAGCGTATTCAGCGTGAGCAGCCCCAGGGACGGCGGGCAGTCGATGAGTACGTACTGGTACTCCCCGAGCAGCGGGTGCAGCGCCCGCCGCAGCACCAGCTCGCGATCCGGGCGCCCGACCAGCTCGACCTCGGCCCCCACCAGATCCTGACTCGAGGGCACGACGTCCAGATAGGAGAAGTGCACCTGCCGCACGACTGCCGCCTCGAGCTGCACCCCGTCCACCAGCACCTCGTAGACAGAGGCTTGCAGCTTCGACCGGTCCAGCCCCAGGCCGCTGGTGGCATTCCCTTGCGGATCCATGTCCACCACCAGGGTCCGCCGTTCCGCCACGCCCAAACAAGCGCCCAGGTTGACGGCGGTCGTCGTCTTCCCCACGCCGCCCTTCTGGTTGGCCACCGCAATCACGCGAGACATGAAGCTCCAGGGGTTGCAAGGTGCCGGGGTGAGGGACGAATATACCGCGGGTGCCCCGTGACGGTAAAGCGCAGGCGACGCGAGACCCAGTGTTTCACGTGAAACGGCACCACCTGTTGCGCGGCCGCCCATCTGTTGCGCGAACCCCGAATACCCGGACGGGACTCGCGTGGCACCGGCAAGGTCGCGGGGGCACTGGCGGGCGGCGGCCGGGGGATCCTCCGCTGGCCACTGGGGACGGCGCGAGGGGAGCACGAGCGGGCCGTGTCGGAGTACCGAAGCTTCCGGATAACCGGGCAGGTTCAGGGGGTGGGCTTCCGCTGGTGGGCTCGCCGCCAGGCGCGCGATCTAGGCCTCCAGGGGGTGGTGCGGAACTGCCCGGATGGGGCGGTCGAGGTGCACGCTCACGGCCCTGCGGAAACCGTCGAGCGGTTCCGTCGCTTGCTGCAGCAGGGGCCACCCGGAGCCCTGGTGGCGCGCCTCGAGGAGATCGCACCCCCAGGCCAACCCCTCCCCGACAGCTTCGAGATCGTCCCCTGAACCGAGGGGGCTCAGTGGTTGAGTTCGTAAGTGCGGTGACGCACCGGGACATCTGAGCTGGTCCGTCAAGGTTTACGGTGTTTGTTCGGGTTCCATGCTCCTCAGGCTGCGACCGGGAGTTTGAAGCGCTCGACGAGGGGAAAGCCACGCCTGGGAGCGCGACGCCGCCAGCGGGGATGGATCGGCGGCCGAATGCGACCGTACTTACGAATTCGACCGCCAAACTAAGGGGCCCGTGGCAGACGCCGCTGGCGTTCTCGCGTGAGCTGGATCTGCTGCGGGACGGAAGCCAGGTTCTGGGCTGCGTAATACAGATTGAGCCCCGACGCCAGGTTCAGGAAGATCAGCACCATGAAGGCCGGCATGAACCACATCATCGCCTTCATTTGCGGATTGGCCGCTGGCATGGAGCGAGAGCTGAGCCACTGCATGAGGAACATGCTCCCGCCGAGCACCACGGGCAGGATATAGAAGGGGTCGCGACGCGAAAGGTCCGGCAGCCACATGAACTCGACGCCTCGGAACTCGATCGTGCTCTGGAAGACGAAGAAGAGTGTGATCAGCACGGGGAACGGGATCAACATGGGGAGGCACCCGCCCAGCGGATTGAATCCCTCCTCCTTGTAAAGCCGCAGCATCTCCTTCTGAAGCCGTTGCGGGTCCGCCTTGTACTTCTCCTGGATCTCCTTCATCCGGGGCTGGAGCTCCATGTTCTTCATCTGGGAGCGCATGGCGCGCGCATTGAGCGGCCAGAGCACCATTCGAACGCCCACGCCGAAGAGGATCAGCACCCAGCCGTAGGCTAGATTGAGAGCGGCGTGGAGCTGTACCAGCGCCCACGTGATCACGTGGGCGAGGGGGCGAATGATGGGGCGGAGCACCCGCCAGCCGTAAGGGTTCGCTTCTTCCAGCCCGCGCCCCAGGGCCACCAGGCGTTCGTATTCCTGCGGGCCGACATAGAGTTGGAAGCGGAAGGATCCGTCCCGGTCCACGGGGGCGGGAACCGCCAGCTCCGCGGCGGCCCAGGCCCCAGGAACTTCGCGGGCAATCACGCCACCGAACTGCCCACCGTCCTCGGCTGCAGGACTCAGTGCCGCCAGCAGGAAGTACTTATTCTTGAGACCGACCCAGGAGAGCGGGCCTTCCTCGATGCGCTCGCCTTCCACCTGCCCGAGCGCCACACTCCGAACGCCCTCCCGGCGACTGTTAATGACGTAGGCCATCGCCCGCTGGTCCTCAGCGGAGTCCGCCTCGTTGATGCCGAGTCGCGGACCCAGATCCAGCAGCAGGCGCGGCGTCTCCCCTTCAGCGTGCACGCGCCCCGCCACCTGGATCACGTAACTCTCCGGCTGGAAGGTGTAGCTGACCTCGAGGGAGAGATCCGATTCCGGGTCCTGGAAGGCGAACCGGACCGTGCGCTCGCGGCGGCCGGGCTCGAGCCTCGCCTGGGCTTGCGGCTCCCCCTGGAACGCCAGGCGCGAGAGGTCGACGAGCCGCGGGCCGACCTGAACCCGGTAGCCCAGTAGCGCGGGCGCTTCCGGCGGCACGAGCTGGACCGGCCCGTCTCGAGTGAAGGAGGCGAACTGCAGCAGCTCCGCGGAAACCAGCGCCGCGCCCCGCGTGGAAAGGCCGAAGCGGTACAAACGTGATTCCACGACCACCGTATCGGCCGGCGCCAACGTCTCCGGGACCTGGGCGGCCGCGCCGGCCGGCCCCGCGCGCTCTGGCCGGGGGGTGTCTGCGCGCGCGGCCGCCGGAGGCTCGGCCCGCGGCCCCGTGTCCGCGGGCACGGGCGCCTCGCCGGGCGGCGTCGGCGGACGCTGCGGCGCCGGTGGGAACAGCAGGTTCGTAATGATCACGACGGCGATCGTCAGGACGATCGCCAGCAGAAAGCGAGTGCTGTCCATCAGCCCTGTTTAGTGGCCAGTCACCGAAATTCCCGTGGCATTCCACTGCGCCTGCATCCCCAGCCGCTGCCGCGAGGCCGGGCGAACTCTGCCGCCACCAGCTTATTTAATGGTCGAGTTCACCAGTAGGGCGCGCACCGGGCGCCGAATTTGGGATTCGACCACTCAGGGTACCGGATCGTAACCTTTCCCGCCCAGCGGCCGGCACCGGAGCAGCCGCCGTGCGGCCAGCCAGCCGCCGCGTAGCGCGCCATAGCGCCGCACCGCCTCCTCCGCGTACGCCGAACAGCTCGGAGTGAAACGGCACGCAGGTCGCAGCGCCGGCGAGACCGCGGCGCGGTAGAACCGGATCAGGGCCAGGAGGGCCTGCGCGGCCATCGTCGCTCCCACCAATCCACGAGCTCGGTGCGCAGCTCGGCAAACGGCGCGCCGTAGGCCTCCGCCCTGGCACGCACCAGAACGTCTTGCCGCAAGCCGGCATCGCGCAGCGAGGGGAGGAGCACTTGCCGCAGGATCTCCCGGATCCGCCGCTTCAGGCGGTTCCGCTGCACGGCAGAATGCCGGTGCCGCGGCACCACCACTCCCACCCGCGGATGCACCGCGGGGGAAGGCGAGTCGAAGACGTCCAGATGGGCCGTCCGGCTCTTCTTCCCCCGCTGAAACAACGCCCGGATCTCGCCACTCTTGCGGATCCGGGCCTCGCACGGCAAACGCTTGCGCCCCCGGCCGCGCTGCACGGCCACCTCACCTCCCGGCGGCCGGCTCGCTACTTCGAGCCGGTCGCGACTGTCAGCCGCTTGCGCCCCTTCTTCCGACGCCGCGACAGAGTCGCCCGCCCGCCGCGGTCGCTCATACGCGCGCGAAAGCCATGCTTGTTCTTCCGCTTGCGGTTGCGCGGTCGATACGTCGGCTTCCCCATAGATCCCTCGCTCCACTTTGACCATGCACAGAATTTACAACGTAGCCGCCCTCTCAGGCACCGGTCAAGACGTGCCGACGTGCCGGCGCTATTCCGTGACAGGGCTATTCCGCGCCGGGGCCGTTCCGTGCCCGTTTCGCCCGTTCTCTTGCTCGGTTCCGGTCGGTTGCATGCTCTGTTCTCCTGCCCTTTCTTCCGGTTCTCGTTGTCGGCCTGGTTGGGCTTCGCCAGCCGGTCCAATCCGCACCCCATCTGCTGCGCCCCCCTTTTGCGCCGCCGCCGCCCCCGTTCCCGCCCCCGCCGCCCGTCGCCGTGCTGGCCGGCCGACGTGCAACCGCCGCGCCAGACGGCGACTTTCGGACCGCCGGAAAGCATTCGGTTGACGCGGTCTTCGCCGGCATCTAGCTTGCCGCCCCGGCGCCCCCGATGCGATGTCCCCGCCTTCCCTGACCGCGATGGAGCTGACCGCCGTCGAGCTTTGGGCCAGGATTCTGGAGCGCGCTCGCCCGCAGCTTGCGGAAACGAGTTTCCGCACCTGGCTTGGGCCGACCGCGCCCCTTTCTCTCTCGGCCGCCGAGCTCTGCATCGGTGTGCGCACCGAGTTCGCGGCCGAGTGGATCGAAGACCGCTACGGCAGTCTGCTGGCGGATATCGCCAGGGCCATCGCAGGGCGTCCTCTCCCCATCACCTTCAAGCCGTTCCCCGAGCGCTCGCCTCCGGCCGTAGCGGGCGACGACGTCGCTTCGCTGGCCGTCGGCGGAACGATGCTGGATCCGGCAGCGGCTGCGCTTTCGGTGCCGCCGCGCCCTACAGCTCGCCCCTGCCTCAACGAGATGTATACGTTCGAGCGCTTCGTGGTCGGCGCCAATTCCCAGCTCGCGGCTGCCGCCGCGCGTGCCGTCGCGACATCTCCTGCCAGGCTCTACAACCCCTTGCTTATCTACGGTGGTATCGGTCTGGGCAAAACCCACCTTGCGCATGCCGTGGGGCACCTGTTCCTCGAGCGGTTCCCGGGGCGGCGCATCGCCTATCTGAGCAGCGAGCGCTTCACGAACGATCTCATTGGCGCGATCCAGTCGGGGCGCACCGCCGAGTTCCGCCACCGGTACCGGGAGGTGGAGCTCCTGTTGATCGATGACGTCCAGTTCCTGGGCGGAAAGGAGCGCACGCAAGAGGAATTTTTCCACACCTTCAACACCCTGCATGAGGCCCGGCGCCAGATCGTGCTGATTAGCGACCGAGCTCCCAGCGAGATCAATGGCCTGGATCGGCGCCTCGTTTCGCGCTTCGAGTGGGGACTCGTGGCGGACATCCAGCCGCCCGACCTGGAGACACGGGTTGCCATCGTGCGCGCCAAGGCGGCGGAAGCAGGACTGCGCCTTACCGACGAGGTAATCGAGTTGGCGGCGCGAGCGTGCCGATCGAGCGTCCGCGAGATCGAGGGCACAGTCATCAAGCTGCTGGCTTACGCGTCGCTGACCGGCCGTGAGCTCAGCCGCGAGTTCGCCCAGCAGGTCTTCGGGGACCACCCGGGGCTGACCGCCACGGATGGGCTCTCGCCTAGCCTGATCTGCAGACAGGTGGCCCAAGCGTGGGGCGTCGACGTCGCCGCACTCCGTTCGAGCCGTCGCACCAAGGACGTAACGGTGCCCCGGCACGTAGCCATGTACCTGATGCGCGAGGTCTTGAAACTCTCCCTGGTCGAGGTAGGCCGGCACTTCGGTGGGCGAGATCATTCCACGGTTGTTCATGCGCTGTGCCGCGTCCAGGAGTCAGCGGCTGCGGACGAGCAATTCCGTCAGCGTCTGGACTCCCTACGGGAGGCCCTCAGGTCTAGCCAACAGCCCGAGAGTGGGAAACGCCTCCCGGACAGTGTACGTTCGAATTGAACCTTGCTTCCACACGGTTTCCACAGGCTGCGCTCACAGACGGGTAGGCACCTGTTGGCGAGAGGGCTTCAGGCTGCAACTTGCTCCCTGGCCGAACCGGGGAAGTTGCTCACAAACCCACAGCCACTACTATGAAGACGAGAAATCTTGTTCCTTAAGAATTAGCCTAGACGTTGCGGCGAGCTACTCGAGGCCTCTCGACAGGGGGACGCATGCAATTCACGATCACCAGGGATAACCTGCAGCATGGGCTCGGAGCCGTAGGTGCGAGCATTCCGACGCGCACCACGCTTCCTGTTCTCTCCAACATCCTTCTCGAGGCAGAGGGGGATGCCGTGCGAATGAGCGGAACGGACCTGGACATGGCGGTGCGGCTTCGTGTCCCGGCACAAGTCCAGGAATCGGGCGCGCTGACTGTTCCTGCCAAGAAGTTCCAGGAGCTTGCCCGTGAGTTGCCGGAGCACCCGATCCGCGTAACGGCGTCCGGTGAGAGATTGGAGCTGCTGTGTGGCCGCGCCGCGTTCAAGCTGAATGGTATGCCCCCGGACGAGTTCCCCACCTTTCCGGCCGTGGACTTTCAGGATAGCTGGCGTATTCCGGGGAAGGTACTGCACGAGTTGATCCAGCAGACGTCCTTTGCGGTCTCGAGCGAAGAGAGTCGCCCGATCCTGAATGGGGTGCTTTGGGAGCTGGGCGATCAGCAGATGCAAATGGTTGCCACCAATGGGCACAGGCTCGCGCGCATGGCCGTGCGAGTTGTGTCCCCCGGCGCCCCACGTGCTGACCTGATTGTTCCGCCCAAGGCCCTTGCCCAGGTGCAGCGCCTGTTCGGCCCCGGTTCCCAGATCGAGGTCGCCCGCACGGAGAATCACCTCGGCTTCCGCGAAGCTCATACCCAGGTGTTCACCCGGCTCATCGAGGGACCCTATCCTAATTACGACCAGGTTATCCCTCGCGACAACGACAAGGTGGCCATTGTGGACAAGGGGGTGCTCTCTCAGGCGCTCCGCCGCATGGCTGTCGTGGCGAGTGAGCAGACGCACCGCGTGCGTCTCAGCTTCACCTCTCAGCTTCTCCGCTTCACCGTGGAAACGCCGGACCTGGGCGAAGCTCACGAGGAGCTGGAGGTCGATTACAGCGGAGAACCCCTCGAGATCGGCTTCAACGCGAGTTATCTGCTGGAAGTGCTGCGTTACATCCCGACGGACGAGGCGCGGCTTTGCTTCAAGGCCCCTGAGCGGGCAGCGACGGTGCAGCCCGCGGCGCGCGAGGGCGCGGAGGTGCCGGACTACTTGTGCCTCGTAATGCCGTTACGCCTCCTCGAGTAGCAGGCACGTCCTTGCACTCGAGCCCGGTCGGCATGGAGGATACCTACGCGCTCCTGCAGCATCTGACGCTGCCGCTCGTGGCTCTGACCAGCTCGGCTTCGGGGCGCGGCAACGGGATGATTGCCAACAGCGCCCAGCGCGCGTCGCTGGTCCCCGGCCTGCCCCGGCTTTCCGTCTACATCTCGAAGACCAACTGGACGCACGAGCTCGTTTACGCCAGCGGCGTGTTTGCCGTGCACCTGCTCCGCTGCGATCAGTGGGATGTCGTGCACCGGCTCGGCCTGCAGAGTGGCAGGGAACTGGACAAGCTGGCGGGCCTGGAGCTGGTCTGCGGAAAAACGGGCTGCCCCATCCTGGTGGACGCCTTTGCCGCCTTCGAGTGCCGGGTCATCAACGCCATGGACGCAGGCGCCTCGACCTTCTTCCTCGGAGACATTGTATCCGTGAGGCAGGGGACGCCAGGCCCGATCATGAGCAGCGAGTACTTCCGCAGCCACGTCCCGGACAAGCTGCGGGTGCTTTACGAGAGTCGACTGGCGCGCGCGCAGGAGCAGCTAGAGGAGCTGGCGCGGGAGGTCA
>JACQVE010000142.1 GCA_016209965.1 Gemmatimonadota bacterium
CCGTGGTACTGGGCGGCGCGAGCGCCGCGACGCTGGCGGGCGAGGTCGGGGCGCGGGCGCGGCTGCGGCGGCGGAACGCGCTGCTCGTGCTGGCAGGGCTCTCCGCGGTGGCGCTGGCCCTGGGCCTGGCCGGCCCGGACCGCAGCCGCGCCGGCTGGGCGCCGCTGCTTAACCCCGTCGAGTACCTCTCGCCGGCGCCGCTCCCGCCCCTCGCGGTCGAGCCCGGGGATGCGGAAGTGCCACGCGGCGGCAGCCTGGACGTGCGGGTCGAGGCGCCGGGTCGCCTGCAGGTAACGCTGCACTGGCGCAGTGCGGGCGACGTGCCCCGCCAGCGCACTCTGCGGCTCGAGTCGGCGCGGGTCGCAACGCAGCTCGCGGGCATTGACGCGCCGCTCGGCTACTGGGTGACCGCGCCCGATGGTGCGGCCAGCGCCACCTTCCACGTCACGCCACTCGACCCGCTGCTGGTATCCGACCTGGTGGTCGACGTCACGTATCCGGCCTACCTCGAGCAGCCGCCGGAGCGCTTCGAGGGCGAGGTGCCGCCGCTGGAAGTGCCGGCGGGGACGGTGCTCGAGATCCGGGGCCGGGCGACCCGCCGGCTGCGCGAGGCCGCGCTGGTCCGGAAGGATGGCGGCTCGCGCGTCAGGCTGGTGACGCTAGCGGATCGGTTCACGGGCCGGTGGATGCCGGCGGCGGGCGGGGTGTACGACTGGCGGCTGATCGACCAGGCGGGCGGCGGGGCCGCGGCAACGCCGCCGCCCATCGAGCTCAGCATGCTGGAGGACCGCGCGCCGCAGGTCGAGATCACGTTCCCGGGCGCCGACACGCTGCTCGGTCCGGAACTGACGCAGCCGGTCGTAGCGGACGCTCGGGACGACCACGGCCTGGCCGCCGCGACGCTGGTAAGCTGGCGGGTGAGCGCACTGGGCGACCGTGACCCGGCCGTCGAGGAAGGGATCCCCCTGGAAGGCGAGGCGGAGCGGGTGGTGCTGCGGGCGGTGCTCGACGCCAGCGCGCGCCGGCTGCTGCCGGGCGACACGCTGCGCTACTTCGTGCGCGTCGTGGACAGCTCGCCGGCCAGGCAGGTCGGCGTCTCGCGCAGCTACGCGCTGCGCCTGCCGAGCATGGAGGAGCTGCGCAGGCGCGCGGCGGAGGCGGCCGAGTCGCTGGTCGAAGACGCGGAGTCGCTGGCGCGCTTGGCGCGGCAGCAGGAGCAGGCGGCACGCGACGCGCAGCGGCGGGCATCGGGCAGCAGCTCGCGCTCCGAGTCCGCCCGTGCGTCGGCTGGCGCCCGCGGCCGGGCGCGGCCGGGGCAGCAGGGCGAGAGTTCTGCTGACCTGGCGTTCCGCGAGGCCGAGCAGGCCCGCCAGGTGCTCGAGCGCCAGGAGGCGATGGTGCGGCGGGTCGAGGAACTGCGCGCGCGCACCGAGGCGCTGGACCGGGCCATCGAGGCCGCAGGGCTGCGCGATCCGGCGCTGCAGCAGCGGCTGGAGGAGTTGCGCCAGCTCTACGAGCAGATGCTGACGCCGGAGCTGCTCGAGAAGCTGGCCGAGCTGCGGGCGTCGCTGCAGGAGCTGGATCCGGAGCGCGTGCGGGAGGCGGTCGAGCAGCTCGCGCGCCAGCAGCAGGAGTTCCGGCGTCGCATCGAGCAGAGCCTCGAGCTGCTGCGGCGCGCGGCCGCGGAGCAGCAGATGAGCTCGCTGGCCAGGCAGGCGGAAGAGCTGGCGACCCAGGAGCAGGCGCTGGCCGAGGCGCTGAAGACGGAAGAGCCGCCCACGGCGGCGCGCGCGGAGCAGCAGCGGCAGCTCATGGAGCGGGCCGACTCGTTGAGCCAGGCGCTGAACCAACTGCAGCAGCGGCTGGCGGAGCAGGGGGAGTCGCAGGCGGCGGCGCAGACGGTGCGGGCGGCCGAGCAGGTGCAGTCGGCGCAGCAGCGGATGGCACAGTCGGCGCAGTCCGCGGCGCAGGCGGCCGAGCAAGCGCAGCAAGCGCAGCAGTCGGAGTCGCGTGCGCAGCAGCAGTCGGCGCGGCAGCAGGCGGGCCAGGCAGCGGAGCAGGCGCAGCAGGCGGCGGCGCAGCTTGCCGAGGCGGCGCGGTCGCTCAACGCCACCCGGCAGGCCATGGCCGAGTCGTGGCGCCAGGAAGTGCAGGAGACGGTGCAGCGCGCGACCAACGACGCCCTGGCCCTGGCGCAGCGGCAGAACGCGCTCCTGCAGCAGATGCAGCAGGCGCAGCAGCAGCGGGGCGGCGCGAGTCCATCGGAGATGCAGGGCATGCGGGCGGAGCAGGCTGCGCTGCAGCAGGGTCTCGAAGCTTTGGGCCGCAACCTGGCGGAGGCGGGGCAGCGCTCGGCCATGGTCAATCGTGATGTGGGCGCGGCGCTCGGCCGGGCGCTGCTGAGCAGCCAGCAGACGGTGGAGGCGCTGGAGGGGAAGAACGGCCCCCGGCGCGTGCCGGTACAGGAAGCCATGCAGACACTGGATGCGCTGAACCGGCTGGCGCTGGCGCTGCTGGCGAACAGCGAGCAGATCGCGCAGTCTGAGTCGGGCACCGGGCTGCAGCAGATGCTCGAGCAGTTGGCTGAGCTGGCCAAGCGCCAGGGGGCGGTCAACGGGCAGGCCAACTCGCTGCTCCCGCTGGACCTGGCGCCGCAGGTGCTGACTGAGCAACTGCAGCGGCTAGCGCGGGCGCAGCAGCAGGTGGCCAAGGAGCTGGGCGGGCTGCAGCACACGCGGGGCGGGCGGGAGCACGTGCTGGGCGAGCTCGAGGCCATGGCGCAGGAAGCGGAGCAGCTCGCGCGCGAGCTGGCCGGCGGCCGGTTGACTCCGGAGCTGCTGGCGCGACAGGAGCGACTGTTCCACCGCCTGCTCGATGCAGGACACACGCTCGAGCGGGACGAGGTGAGCGACGAGCGCGTGGCCGAGCGGCCGAGCGCGGTGCCGCCGTCCCGCGCCCAGCCGCTGGACCCCGAACTGCTGCAGGGTGGGCCGCGATTCCCGCTGCCCGATCCGGAGCAGCTCCGCGCGCTGCCGCCCGCCTATCGGCGCCTGATCCTCGAGTACTTCGACCGGCTGAACCGCGGCCCAGCGCAGGAGGCCCGCAAGTGAGGCACGCCGCGGAGCTCCTGACGGCGGGGTGCGCGGCGCGCGGCGTCGCCGGGGCTGTGCTGCTCGCTGCGCTGCTGGCAGCCGGCGCGGGCGCGGGCGCGGCGGCCGCCCAGGTGGTGAACGGCCAGGGCGCGGAAGAGATCCGGCTGCTGCGCGAGTCGGCGGTGCGCGAGGCGACTGGCGACCTGGCGGGCGCGGAGCGCATCCTGCGCGAGATCCTGGCGGACCGGCCCGAGTCCCTGAGCGCGCTGCTCTCGCTCGAGCGGCTGCTGCGCATGCAGGAGCGGACCGCAGAGCTGCTCCCGCTGATTGACCGCTTGCTGGCCGTGGACCCGGCCTCCGCCATCGGGCACCAGATGCGACTGCGCACGTACTCGGCGCTGGACCGCGTGGCCGAGCTCGAGCAGGCGGGCGAGAGCTGGATCCGGGCGACGCCGCGGCTGGAAACGCCGTACCGGGAGATCGCGCGGGCGTGGGAGGCGCGGGGCGAGTATGCCCCGGCCGTCGAGGTGCTCGAGCGCGGGCGCAGGCGAGTGGGGCGCGAGGATGCGCTGGCACTCGAGCTGGGCGACCAGTACGCGGCGCTGGGCGACTACGCGCGCGCCGTCCGCGAGTGGAACCGGGCCGTGGGCGGCGACGCCCGGGGGCTCCTGCTGGTGCGCAGACGGCTGGCGTCCCTGCCTGATGGCGGCGCGCAGCTCCTGCCTGCACTGATCGACTCGCTCACCGGCGGGCGCACCAGCATCGAGCGGCGGCGGGCGGCGGCCGAGCTGGCGATCGATGCGGGGCTGGGCACCCGCGCCGAGGCCATCGCCCGGCTGGTGGCCGAGGCGCTGACCGGCGCGGAGCGGCAGAGCTTCCTGGTCGAGACCGCGCGCCGCGCCGATGGTGCCTCGCTGCCCGCGCTGGCGTATTGGGGCTACTCGACGCTGCTGGCGGAGGGCGGGCCGGTCGAGCAGTTGTTGGCGGTCCGCAGCCGCCTGGCCGAGTTGGCGCTGGCCCTGGGCGATACAGCGGCGGCGCGGGAGAGCTACCTGGCGCTCGAGCGGGCTGCGGCGGTGGGCTCCGCCGAGCGGCGCCGCGCCGCCGCGGTACGCCTCGAGCTGACGGCGCGGGAAGGGAAGGCGGCGGCGGCGGCGAGAGAGTTCGACGAGTTCCGCAGACAGTTCCCGGAGGCGCCCGAGCTGGATGCGGTCGCCGCCGCGCTGGCTGCCAGCCTGGCCGCCGAAGGCGAGGTCGAGCGCGCCGAGCGGCTGCTGGTGGGGATCAACGGGCCGCGCTCGAACCTGGCCCGCGGGCGGCTCGCCCTGCGGCAGGGGGAGGTGGCGCGCGCCCGCTCCGCGTTCCTGGCTGCGGCGCCCGCGCTGCACGGCGCGGAAGCCACCCAGGCCATCGCTCTGGCCACACTGCTGGGCCGGGTCTTGCCTGAGGGCGGACGGCTGCTGGCGCGTGCCCTGGCGCGCGCCGGCACAGGCGAGGTCGCCGGAGCTGTGGCACTGCTGCACAAGGGCGCCGGCGAGCTGCATGTCTCCGAGCGGCCAGCAGTCCTGGATTTCGCGGCCACACTGGCGGACCTGGCGGAGCTGCGCGAGGAGGCATCCCGCATCCGGCGGGAAATCATTGCTGAGCACCCCCGCGCGCCGGAAGTCGCGGCGGCGCTGCTCGGGCTGGCCCGCGCCTTGCTGGAACAGCCGAGCGGGCTGGAAGAGGCGCAGGAGTTGCTGCGGCGCCTTATTCTCGAGCACCCGCGCAGCGCGCTGGTGCCCCAGGCCCGGCGCGAGCTGGAACGGGCGCAGGGGCGAGTGCCGCACTCTTAGTTTAATGGTCGAGTTTGTAAGTACGGCCATGGCCGAATGCGGCCGTATTTGCGGATTCGACCACTTACCCGGCAGGAGTGAAGCGGTGAACCATTCGGCCGTCTGTGGCCGGGCACCAGGACGGCTCACGGGAGAAGTCGTAGGAAGGAAGTTGAAGCTCATGCGTCACCTGCTGCTGTTGCTCGCGGGCCTGGCTCTGGCCGCCGTTCCCGCGTCGGCGCAATACCTGGTCGTCCCTATGGACGGCGCGCAGACCAACCATCTCAAGGCCTACGGCCTCACTTACTGGACGCTGCAGCAGGGACTGAGCGCGGAGTGGCTGCTGAACTACCGGTCCGGCTCGTTCCTGCTGCCGGACCGGCCGCAAGTCCGGCGCGAGGCGGCACTGCGCGGCGTCGCGGTCGAGGCGGCCACGGCAGGGCAGGTGGCGCAGATCCGGGCCGCCATCGACGAGTCCAACATGGAGAGCGTAATCCTGGAGAAGGCGCCGCAGATGGCGATCTACACGCCGCCCAACGCGGCGCCCTGGGACGATGCGGTGACGCTCGCGCTGACCTACGCGGACATCCCGTACGACAAGGTGTGGGACCGGGAAGTGCTGCAGGGCCGGCTCAAGGAATACGACTGGCTGCACCTGCACCACGAGGACTTCACGGGCCAGTACTCGAAGTTCTACATCAATTATCAGGGCGCGCCCTGGCTGCAGGAGGAAGTGCAGCGCAACGAAGCCATGGCGGCGGAGATGGGGCGTGCCAACGTGGCGGAGCTGAAGAAGGCGGTGGCGGAGGAGATCCGGCGCTACGTGGCGGACGGTGGTTTCCTGTTCGCCATGTGCACGGCGACGGAGACGGTCGAGCTGGCGCTGGCTGCGCTGGGCGTGGACATCGCCGCTCCGTTCAGCGACGGCACGCCGGCGGACCCGGAGGCGACCAGCCGCATGCAATGGGGGCGTACGTTCGCCTTCCAGGGCGCGGAAGTACAGCTCAACCCCGGCGTCAACGCCTTCAGCGACATTGACGGCCACCAGGTCAACACGCCGTGGCGCCAGCCGCTGGGCGCGTTCAGTCTCTTCGACTTCAGTGCCAAGTTCGATCCTGTGCCGTCCATGCTGGTGCAGAACCACGAGAACGTGCTGCCCGATTTCTACGGGCTGACCACTTCCTTCCGCCGCGACCGCCTCAAGCCGGGCGTGATCGTGCTGGCCGAGGAGGAGGGCGCGCCCTGGACCAAGTACGTGCACGGGAATTACGGCGAGGGCACGTGGACCTTCCTGGGCGGGCACGACCCCGAGGATCCGCAGCACCAGATCGGCGACCCGCCCACCGACCTGAACCTGCACCCGCACTCGCCCGGCTACCGGCTGATCCTGAACAACGTGCTGTTCCCAGCAGCCAAGAAGAAGACGCTGAAGACCTAGAGGTGGCGCTGGATGTTCTGGCGTGCCTCCCGCCTTCGGTGTATCTTCGCGTACCCGTACCCGTACCCGTACCCATGCCCGCCGTACCCGAGCCCGAGCCCGGTGACCGGAGGGGTCAAAAC
>JACQVE010000143.1 GCA_016209965.1 Gemmatimonadota bacterium
CCTTGAAGAGCATCGCCTTGCCCTCCATCACGGGCAGCGCCGCCTCCGCGCCGATGTCGCCCAGCCCGAGCACCGCGCTCCCGTCGCTGACGACGGCGACCATGTTCTGCTTCACGGTCAGGTTCCACACCTTCGACACGTCCTCGGCAATCGCGGAGGACACACGCGCGACACCCGGCGTGTAGGCCATCGAGAGGTCGTCGCGCGTCTTCAGCGGCGCCCGCAATGCGATCTCGATCTTGCCGCCCAGGTGGAGCAGGAACGTGCGGTCGGAGACGTGCAAGACCTCGATGCCGGGCACGTGGCGAGCGGCTTCCACGATCTCCTCGACGTGCGCGGCGTCGGCCGCGAGCACGGTCACGTCGCGGATCTTCGTCCCGCGCTCGACGCGGACGAGGTCGATCGCGTCGAGCAACCCGCCCGCGTCGCCGATCGCGCCGGCGAGCCGGCCGAACGTCCCGGGCTGGTTCTCGAGGCGGACGCGGAGCGTGGCGCTGAACTGCGCCGATGGATGGGCCTTCATGCCGCCCTCGTCGATGATCGTTCTGGCGTGCGCCCCGGGGCTACTTCTCGAAGTAGATGATGTCCGACGACGGGATCCCCCAACTCGTGTAGAGCCGGATCCGCCCCGTGCTCAGCCGCAGTCCGCCGATGTCGCCCACGCCGTCGCTATCCTCCGTCAGGCGCGTCCCCGCGGCGTTCACGAAGCGGATCTCGGTGAAGTCCGACCAGGTCACGCCGTCGGCCGAGAACGCGGTGCCCGTCCGCTCCAGCAGGTAGGTCGCATACATGCGGTAGCCGCCGGGCACCGGAATGACAATCGGGTCGTGCCAGTCCTCGTGCGTCTGGGTAAAGCCGGTCCAGGTCAGGCCGTCCGCGGACCGAACCAGGGCCAGATCGCTTGGACCTTGCTCGTTCGTGTAGTGCACTGAGACGATGCCGGCGTAGCTGCCATCGGCCAGGCGGTAGAAGCTGGCGTGCCCCGCGAACTCGACGGGAGACGTGGGATCGAAGGGGAAGATCTCGATCCGTATCCCTTCCTTCGTGAACGTCACGCCGCCGTCCTGTGAGATCAGGCTCCGCACGTAAAACCTCGGCGCCTGCCCCTGCGCCGGTTGCGGGCCGACCTGGTAGTACATGCGGTAGCGGCCGTCCGGCAGCCGCAGGACGCGCGGGCCGTTCACGGAATACTCGCGATCGTTCGGGTCGCTGGCCCCCTCCAGCACCGTGCCCCGCACCGTCCAGGTCACGCCATCCGGTGAGTCCGCGTACTTGATCGCGCGCGCGGCCTTGCTGTAGTACATGCGGTAGGTGCCGTCGGGCAGCATGATCACGTCGTTCATGCTGGGCTCCTCCCCCGGATGCCCGGCATTGGGGCCGAGCACGAAGCCGCGGAGGACCCAGCGCTCCGTGACCGTGATCGTCGCCGTATCGGCCGGCGTGCCGGCGGCCGCGATCACGCGCACCGCGCCGGGATCCAGCGCCCTGACCAGCCCGGCCGCGCTCACGCTGGCAATGCGCGTGTCCGATGAGGCCCACGTGATCTGCGCCGCGGCGGCGGCCACGCCGTTGGAATCCCGGGCTGTGGCGCTGAGCTGCAGCGTCGAGTCCGTCAGCATGGTGGCTGTGTCCCGGCTGAGCGTGAGCGTCGCCACCACCTGCCGCACCAGGATGCTGGCCGTGTCCGCCACCGCGCCAGACGCCGCGCGGATCAGCGCTGTCCCGACCGCGCGCGAGACGACGTAACCCCGGGAATCGACGCTGGCCACAGCGCTGTCGAGCGAGCTCCATTGGACGGCCGCACCGGCCACGGCGTTGCCGTTGCGGTCGGTCACGGCGGCGGCCAGCACGAGCGTGTCACCAATGGCGTTGAGCGTATCGGCGGCGGGCGTCAGTTGCAGCGCGGTGGGTGTTTGCGTCACGATCGCGAGCGTGGTGTCCGCCCGGCCGCTGGACGTCGCCACGATGCGGGCCGTCCCGGCCCCCCGGGCCCGGACCAGCCCCGATCCCTCCAGCGAAGCAATGGTGGGGTCCGAGGATGCCCACGAAAACGTGGCGCCGTCGATGGCGTTGCCGTACTGGTCAGCGGCCGCGGCCGTGCAACGCGCGGTGTCGCCCAGCGCGGTCAAGCGCATGGTATCCGGCGAAATGGAGACGGACGCCAGCGCGCCCGGCTGCGCCGTGGCCTCGAACGTGACCGCGGCCAGGCCAGTGACGGATGCGCTGGCCTTCTGTGCGCCGGCTCGGGTGCCCAGCGTCCAGTTGGCCTGGGTCCTTCCGTCCGTCCCGGTCGTCGTGGACGTGGCCATCGAACCCCCGCCCTCCACTACGGCCCAGTTCACCGCAACCCCCGTCACCCCGCTTCCCGAGCGGCCCAGCACGGCCACGCCAATCACCACAGTGCTGCCCACCGCCGAGGTTTGTCCCTGTCCGGAAACGATCTGCAGAGAAGCGGGCGTGACCGGTTGCGTGGCATCCTTCCCGCCGCACGCCAGCACCACCACCGCCGCCACCGAAGCTGACCAGCGGCGAAGCGTCCTCATGGAGCACCTCCCTGGACATCCGGCAGCCGAGACGGGAATACTCGTGCCTCGGGGATCCTGCGCCTCCCCCTCCCCGGGACAGCTTCGGCCGCTGTGTTGGCTGCCCGCGCGACTCCTTGGAGAAGCGCAAATTTTCCGGGCGAGCCGCGTTTCCCTCGGCGAGGACACATAGTTCCTCGATAGAACGTGCCCGCTTTCAGGAATCGGACCACCCCGCGCTCGGGCTGCGGCACCGGACCGTCAGGGCGAATCTGTTGCCGCTCCTGACGTTACGGTTCGTGCGCACCGCTGGGTTACGGTGCGGATGGGACAGCTTGCAACCGCTGGGGCAACGGCCAGCGGTGCGTATTGCCCCAACTTCGGACCAGGTCCTCATCTTCCATTCCGGCCGCTTATGCTATCCCGGCGTCCCGCCAACCCGATCTCTGTGGCCCAGTCGGCGGCGACAGGGGGTGCGCGAGGAGGCCTGGCTTAACCAGGGGGGTGGGCCCGGGATAGCTAATTCGGCCAACGGGGAAGGGTAAAACACGGTCCGTGGGTCCGTGGGCGCCGTGGGTGTGCCGCGGCGCGCCGTAGCGGCTGCCGGCAGTCAGTATTAAGGAAGGAGCTCGGTCTGCTCCCCCGGCGGCGCGGGGTAAATCAGCCGGCCGTCGAGGGTAGGTCTGGCCTGCGCGTGAAGCGAGTGCGGCTGCGTGTGGCCGGGGCCGAGGATGTGGACCACGGGGACTGCGCGGGCCACGAGCGCATCGGCAATGAGCTGGCGGTGGCAGCGCCAGGGCACGGCCTCGGCGCACAGGATGGCGAGTCGTTCTTGCTCCGCCCGGCGGATCACTCGCTCGAGCGCGGCGCGGAAGAGATCGCTGTCCATGTGGTCCGCGTAGCCGCGGAAGCCGGCGCTGCGCCAGGCAGTGTTGGGGGAATCTGCCCTGGGGGAGCGGCGGCCGCCCAGGTCGGGTTCGTGAGTGTAGCCGATGCCCGCCGATTTCAGCGTGGCGGCCAGCGCGTCGCGGGTGAAGTGGGGGTGTCGCCGGGATGCCGGGTAGCGGCGTACGTCCACCAGGTGCCGTACGTCCTCCTGCTGCAGCAGAGCCAGCAGCTCGTTGGCAGACCGGGTCGAGTGCCCGATGGTATAGACCGCCATGCTGCCAGTATGCGGGGCCAGAAGCGCGAACTGGCTGGTGCACACCTTCGTAATAACTTCCGCCTACATTTCACCGCCGAGTAATTCACCGGCTGCGCCGACAACACCAGATTCTTGCCGCGGCTATGCGCGGCAAGAATCTCTACTTCGTTTAGCGCGCCCTCAGCTAGCGTTCGGCAACGGCTTCAGGTGAGCGATCTCGGAGGCCTGGTCTGAGCGGAGGGCGTGCCACAGATCCCAATCCTGCTGCAACCCCAGCCAGAAGTCCGCACTCATCCCGGTGACGCGCGCAAGTCGCAGTGCCGTATCGGGCGTGACGCTGCGCTTCCCGTTGATGACCTCGTTCAGCCGGGGGAACGACACGCCAAGGCGAGCCGCGAAGGCCGACTGGGTGATCCCCAGGGGCTTGAGGAACTCCTCGAGGAGCATCTCGCCCGGATGCGTAGGCGGGCGGTGCGTGGGCCGGCGCCGCCGGACCAGGGCCCTTCCCGACGGCCCCCTAGCTAGCTAGCTTCTGCTTATCCGGTTGAGTCAGGTAACCACTATATGCTGGCCGGGAACGCGGGACGGGACACGGCGCTACACTACCAATAGTGATCACCTGAAGCAAGCGGATAAGCAAGAGCTAGCTAGTGGTAGTC
>JACQVE010000144.1 GCA_016209965.1 Gemmatimonadota bacterium
CGCAGAGAGGGAAGGCAGCTCGTACCCGTGCGCCAGCTCGGCGGGCGGGGGGCGCGAGCCCAGGCCGATGTAGGCGACGTCCCGGCCCCAACTGCGCAGCGTACGCAGCAGCACCAGTGCGTCGCCGCCGTTGTTGCCGCTCCCCACCGCCGCGATCACGCGGCCCTGCGGGAAGAGGCGGTGCAGCACCAGGGCCGCGGCTCGCCCCGCATTCTCCATGAGCAGCCGCTGCGGTATGCCGTGCCGCTCCCGCGCCTCACGGTCCTGTGCTGCCGCTTCCTCCGCGGTCAGCAGGGGCACGTCCTCGCGGCCGTAAACGTCGTACGGGCTCACCGGTCCACGGCCCCCGATGAGCCCGCCCTGCCGCCGCCAGCGCGCGCCCGGGGCGGGCTCGAGCCGGCAGCGCGTCCCTGCTCACTTGTAGCTCTGGCTGATGGACCGGCCAAAGCTGATCTCCCCGTTGTCGATCCGGATGTTGAACCCGCAATCGGGATTCGAGCAGACCCAGGCCTTGAACGTGATCGGTGCGCCGTCCCGGCCGTAGTCGGACAGCGGGAGCATCTGCCCCCGGTCACACTTGCGGCACTGCGGGAATTCCATGTCTGCCGGCATCATTCAACCCCCTCCCCTCTCAGCAGGGACTCCTCTCGCCGCGAGCACTGCCCGGCCCGACCTGGGCGCGGGGAACGCAAGGCGCGTTCCCGCTCCGCGGCTCGACGCGGAAGACGGGACTCAAGGGCTCGCGCCCCACGGATACTTGCGCTCGAACGCCTCCCGAAAGTCGAACAGCCCCGCAAAGTCCTCAGGGGCGTCCTCTTCCTGCTTGATCAAGATCCCGCAGTCCACCAGGGCAAAGACGATCTGGCCCACGTCGGCCGTCGACTCGATGCCCCAATACTCGAACACGCTGGCCGCCATCGGCCCGAAGCGGTCGAGGGCCAGGTCGCGTGCCCCCTCGGCCAGCTCCCGGCCGCTGATGTGGCGCGGCGCGGGCAGGCGCTCGAGCACGTAGTGCAGCGAGGAGAGGACGAAGAGATAGGCCGTGTCGTGGAAGCGGGGGTGCCGTTCCCGCAGCCGGTCCAGCACCTGGTCGTCGAATACCACACTGCTCATGCCGCCCGCCGCTCGGAAATGGCCGCCGGCCGCGCCTGCTCGGCGAGGGTCCGCTCCACCAGCGCGTGGCGCAGCGCCTCGGCGATGTTGTCGATCAGCACCAATTCCAGCTTCTCCTTCACCTCCGCGGGCACATCCTCGAGATCCACCTCGTTGCGGCGCGGCAGGAGCACGGTCCGGATGCCGGCCTGCGAGGCGGCAATCCGCACGTAGCTCAGCGCCGCCTGCGCCGATTCCTTCATCACCGCGCCTAACTGCCCGGTCAGGTGGATCTCGCCATCACCGGGGATGGAAACGGCCTCGACAAATAGAATTTGGCCGCCGGCCGGCGTGTACGCCAGGGCCGTGGCCGTTCCCACCTCGTCCGTCCGGCCGGCCAGCTCCATCTCGAACTTCTCCTGGGCCGTGTAACCCGGCAGCTCGAGCACCTCGAGGCGGTGCTGCAGCGCGGGCGGCACCGTCGCCAGCGTGTTCGCCGTGGTGATGAACATAACCCGGGACAGGTCGAACGGCACCTCGAGGTAGTGGTCCTTGAGCGCCAGT
Source organism: Gemmatimonadota bacterium (assembly GCA_016209965.1). NCBI lineage: Bacteria > Pseudomonadati > Gemmatimonadota > Gemmatimonadota bacterium. Next base: position 1,657 of record JACQVE010000144.1, read on the forward strand.
TGCTTCTGCCCGTCGAGTTCGTAAGTACGCCACGCCGAATGCGGCCTTATTTGCGGATTCGAGCACTAAGTGGGCGAAAGGAGGTCCTGATAGATGGGGAATCCGGCGCACAGCTCGGCCACCCCCGTGCGCACGCGCTCGGTCACGCCCTCCTCGCCCGGCGCATCCAGCACCTCAGCGATCCACTCACCGACCAGGCGCATTTCTGCCTCGCGCATGCCGCGCGTGGTCAGCGCCGCGGTGCCCAGCCGGATACCGGAGGTCACGAAGGGCGAACGCGTCTCGCCGGGAACCGTGTTCTTGTTCACCGTGATGCGCGCTCGTTCGAGCGCCTCCTCCGCCTGCTTCCCGGTCAGTTCGCCCCGGCGCCGCAGGTCGACCAGCAAGAGGTGGGTGTCGGTGCCACCGCTCACCAGGTCGAAGCCCCGGCCCTCGAGCGACTCCCCCAGGGCGCGCGCGTTCGCGACCACCTGGCGCGCGTACGCCTGGAACGCCGGTTCCAGCGCCTCCTTGAAGGCCACGGCCTTGGCGGCAATCACATGCATGAGCGGCCCGCCCTGGAACCCGGGGAAGACCTGCTTGTCGATCGCCTTCGCGTGGCGCTCCCGGCAGAGAATGAAGCCGCTGCGCGGGCCGCGCAGCGTCTTGTGGGTGGTCGAGGTCACCACATCCGCGTGCGGCACCGGGCTCGGGTGCGCGCCGCCCGCGACCAGCCCGGCAATATGCGCCATATCCACCAGGAAGACGGCGCCTACCTCCGCGGCAAATTCGGCGAACGCCTCGAAGTCGATGACCCGCGGGTAGGCGCTGGCGCCCGCGATGATCAGCTTCGGCCGCTCGCGGCGGGCCAGCTCGCGCACCTGGTCGTAATCGATCCGCCCGTCCGCCTCCCGCACGCCGTAGGCGACGACGCGGAACAGCCGCCCACTGAAGTTCACGGGCGAGCCGTGGGTCAGGTGCCCGCCGTGGGTGAGGCTCATGCCCAGGATGGTATCGCCCGGGTCCAGAAACGCCATGTAGGCGGCCAGGTTGGCCTGCGCGCCCGCGTGCGGCTGCACATTGGCGTGCTCAGCGCCGAACAACTGGCGGCAGCGCGTGATGGCCAGCGTTTCGGCGGCGTCGACCCACTCGCAGCCGCCGTAGTAGCGCCGGCCGGGGTAGCCCTCCGCGTACTTGTTGCTGAGTACCGTGCCCATGGCCTCGAGCACGGCCACCGAGGCGAAGTTCTCGCTGGCGATCAGCTCGAGCACCTGGTTCTGCCGCTGCGTCTCGCGGCGGATGACGTGGTATATCTCCGGATCCTGCTGGCGCAGTGCTGCCATTGGTCCTTGCCGCAATCGGGTCATCCCCGGCTTCACAACCATGTGCGCTGGATCTTTGCCACCTGCTCGATGCGCCGTTCCGCCAGCCGGTCGGCCGCCTCGTGCGTCGGGATCCCTTGCTCCTTGGCCAGCTCGAAAAGCTGACCGAGCGTGTCGTAGATCTCGCCCGCCTTGCGCTTCGCCCGGTCGGCCGACCAGCCGTTCAGCTCGCCATAGACGTTGATCAGGCCGCCAGCGTTGATCACGTAATCCGGCGCGTACAGGATGCCCCGCCGCGCCAGCTCGTCGCCATGGCGCTCTTCCGCCAACTGGTTGTTGGCGCCGCCGGCAATGATGTCGACCTTGAGCTGCGGAATGGTCTCGTCATTGACGATGGCGCCCAGGGCGCAGGGCGCGAAGATCTGCGCCTCCACGCCGTAGATCTGGTCGGGCGCGACCGCCTCCGCGCCCAGCTCCCGCACCACGCGCTCGACCTTCTCCTGGTCGATATCGGTGACCAGCAGCCTGGCGCCCTCGGCGGCCAGGTCCGCGCACAGGTGGTAGCCCACGTGGCCCAGCCCCTGGACGGCAATGTGGATCCCCTCGAGCGAATCGCTGCCGTAGCGTTCCCGCGCACACGCCTTCACGCCGCGGTAGACGCCGTATGCCGTGACCGGCGAGGGGTCGCCCGAGCGGCCGGCTATGCCCGTGACGTACTCCGTCTCCATGTGCACGTAGTCCATGTCTTCGACGCTGGTGCCCACGTCCTCCGCCGTGATGTAGCGCCCCCGCAGCGACTCGACGAACCGGCCGTGGGTGCGGAACAGCATCTCGCGGCGCGTCATCTTCGGGTCGCCGATGATCACGGCCTTGCCACCCCCCAGGTTCAGCCCCGCAACCGCAGCCTTGTAGGTCATGCCGCGGGACAGGCGCAGCACATCGATCAGCGCCTCGAGGTCGCTGCTGTAGTTCCAGAAGCGGGTGCCGCCCAGCGCCGGGCCCAGGGTCGTCCGGTGAATCGCGATGATGCCCCGGTAGTTGGCTGCCGGCTCGTAACAAAACACGACCTGCTCGTGCTTGTGCTCGCCAATCAGGTCAAAGATCTCCATGGATTCTCCCCGTACGTGTTAGTCGCGCCCGTTCACCCCGGCGCCCGGCTGCGGCACCAGCCCTTAGTGGTCGAATCCGCAAATACGCCCGCATTCGGCGTGGGCGTACTTACGAACTCGACCACTTAGCCCTGGTAAAGCTCTCGCGCAATCACCACCCGCTGGATCTCGTTGCTGCCCTCGTAGATCTCCGTCGCCTTGGCGTCGCGCATGAGCTTCTCGACCGGGTAGTCGCGCATGTAGCCGTAGCCGCCAAAG
>JACQVE010000145.1 GCA_016209965.1 Gemmatimonadota bacterium
ACCGAGCTCCCCACATGCCCCGAATCCGGCACGCGGGACACGTGGGAGGCCCGCCAGGGGGGGCGCTTCCGGGGCATCGTCGGCGCCATCGACGGCTGCCCGTCGCTCGAGGAGCTGGCGGCGCTGGGCAAGCGGCTCTACGGGCTCGGCCTCGCGCATGACCAGGCCGGGGTCGCCTGGTCGCACTACCACCTCCGCAAGCAGGCCCTCGAGGCGGCGCTGCCGCTCCGCCAGCCGGCGCAGGTCCTGCTCGCCGAGGTCGAGCACGCGAGCCGCCGCTTCCTGCCTAGGCTCGGCGGCTGCCTCTACCGGGTCCAGCGCATACCGAGCATCCCGGTGTCGGGGCCCGAGTGGCGGCGGATCTGGTCGGCGTACCGGGCGCGCAAGCCCGGGCGCTCGGCATAGCCGTCGTGGGCGGCGGGGCCGGCGCCGTGCAGGGTGAAACGCACGGCGCCGGCCCCGGTCACGCGCGAGCTCCTCAGCCGCCTCCGCTAGCGGATTGCCCTGCCGATGGAAACGCGGGGTTGAAGTACAGGGTCTCGTCCTTGAGGTGCAGGAGCAAGGCAGGCTCTACCGTTTCCAGCAAGTCTTCCCAGTTCAGGACCGCGAACCGCCCCTTGTCCGACAGCAGGGGCTTGAACTCAACGTCGACTTTACCTTGTTCGTCCCTGCGGAGAAGATTGACGAGCGTGAATTGCTTGCCGAGCCGCTCTGCCAGCGCCCCGCCGATCGCCCAGTTCCGGGTCAACTCGTAATAGCCCGCAGCAGCAACCTCAGCCGCGCTGGCACGGAACCAGCCGGATGCCGCGTTGATGTACTTGCTGGCCTCCTTGCCGGGCTGCCGGTCATTGGGTGAGTCGAACTTTGCCTCGATGAGCACGAGGGCCGATTCCCCCACCAGCATCACATCGGGCTCGCTCAAGCTAGCCGCTCGCTCCTTAAACTCCTGCTTGAGCAATCCCGGAAGATCGAGTCCCAACTCGTACCGATCATTCGCGCCCCAGTAGAAGATCTGTGGGGTGACGGTCGCCCCTTCTGCATGTCCGATCCGTCGGACGACGTGTCCGAGAAGCTGGCGCTCCTCCAGCCACGAGAAGACGTTCCAGGTGAGAAGGTCCTCCGACCGCTCGTTCGCCAGGCGGCGCAGCTTCTTTTCTCGCGTCTGTTCGTTGAGCGACCGCTGGACGATCGCTTCGAGCCGGGCGGCCGAGCGTGGTCTCCACAGCCCGTCTCGCCAGTCGCGACGGATGAACGTGGGCTGGTCTGGGGCGTTGCTGAGGCCGATATCGCAACGCGGGCAAACGCGCCTGCAGTCCTCGTACGTCTCCGCGCGCACGCCGAGTTCCCTGGCTTCAGGCTGGATGGCAAGAGGAGCTCCACAGCGCGGGCAGTGAGTCATCACCGGGATGGAATATACAATGGGCGGCCGATCCATGGCCAGGGCGGTCGTCGCCTTCGTCAGCAGGCGGACCGCCCTATTCACCAGACAGTGCCTCCGTTTTCCTCCCGGCTCGCTCCGCTCGCCTGGATCTGATCGGGTCTGGTTGGGGGGTGACCCACGGGCGAAGGGAGGTGAAGTCGCACACGCCCGTCAGCGATCACACCCACACACCGAGAAGGGAGCAGGCGATGAACAGCGTCAATTTGGTGATGTTGCTGGTTTTAACCAGTGCGCGTGAGGAGGGCGAAGTGGCCGTCATTGCAGGGCCTCGGCTAAGGAATGGTAGCGCATAGACGTCAGCGGAGCGGCCTCGGCTCGGAGGCCTCGGCGAGCTCCAGCGGGCGGCGCGCATCGCGCTGTTCAGCCCGAAGCCGCCAGGTGAGCAGGTCGTCGTTGACACGAAGCCAGCGCTCCTCCTGCTCGGCGTAGGCGCGCTCGACGGCGAGGAGGCGTTCGACGAGGCTGGCCTTGGTCCATCGCTGATACCGCTGGCGAGCCCGGGCGACATCGCGGTGGGCGTCGACGCGGGGGCGAGCGGGGCCCGTCGGCTCGCGTGCCGGCGCCGGTCGTGCGGCGCGGGGGCGAGTCCAGCGGCGGTGCCGCTCGTAGTACGCGCGCGCGTCGGGGTTGCCGAGGATGGCGCTGGTGGAGACCCCCCGGCCGGCCGGATCCAGGGCCTTGGACATCGTCGCGATGGACGCCAGCGAGACGGCCCGCGTGGCCGTGAGGAGGGCATCGACCGCCTGGCGGACGTGCTCGAGCGTGCGCTGGCGCCGCGGCGCGTAGACGTGGGCGTGGAGCCAGGCGGGGGCCTCCCGGTCAGGGGGCGATGTGGATATGGGCATCACGGGCGGCGTCCCTCCGGTAGGCGTCGATCTGGTCCATCTCCTGGAGCTCGGTGTCGCAGTCGCGGATGAGCTGCTTCATGCGCTCGGCCTCGGGATAGAGGCCGTCGTCGACGGCGAGGGCGATCTGGGTCTGGGCCCAGGCGCGGTGGCGTTCGACCTGGTGGCGCTTGGCCGGATCCGGCACCTTGCCGGCACAGCCGACGCAGGCGAACTTGGCGGCGCAGAAGCCATGGCTCACGCAGTGCCCGCCGACGACCTCGGCGAGGGTGCCGACCTTGCCGCGCGCCGCCTCGTAGGCCTCGCGTAGCTCCTGCGGGGATCGGCGGACGGCCTCGCCGACGTGGACGTGCGCGGCGATCCGGGCCAGGTAGCGATCGGCCGCCTCGGCGACCATGGAGTCCGTGGGCTGGCTGTAGTAGTTGGTCACGTCCAGGTTCTTTTGCTTGAGCCACTCGCCGACGATGTCGACGGGGATCTGCTCGACGTGGACGGCGTGGGTGGCGAAGGCGTGGCGGAGGAGATGGGCCTTGAGGACGACGGGCTTGCCGTCGCGGGTGCGAAAGACCATGCCGTGGAGCAGGAAGCGCATGCAGGCGGTGATGCCGAGATCGGAGAGGTGCTGACGGGAGTACTGGAAGAGGTAGGAGGCCGGCCCGAAGCGATGCGCGCGGCCGTGGAAGGGATTGAACGGCATGACCGGGAGGGGGGCGCCGGGGGCCAGGGCGTAGTGCTCGGCGAGCATCGAGGCGGTGGCCACCAGCAGGCGCAGCGTCTCGCGGCCGATGAAGAAGGTGTGCGGGGTGTTGGTGCGCTCGCCTTTGGGGATCAGCCGGAACGCGTAGCGAACGCGCGGGGAGGGATCCTGCGCTCCCGGCGGGGCGGGCATGACGAGGCGGACGAAGGCGTCGGGGGCGAGCCGGACTTGCATGAGTTCGTTCATGCGCATGCCGGTGGTGGTGAAGAGGCCGATGCCCAGGAGCCCCAAGGTGGCCGCGGCGGCGAGCGAGTCCACGGCGATCAGCACCCCGTCGGTGTGGCGTTGCGCCACGCGCATGAACGTGGAGTCCCCGCTGGCCTTGGACCACGCCAACAGGCCTGGGATGCGGCTGAAGAAGGGGATGATGCGCTGGCGCGCGCCCTCACGGCCATAGCCCCAGGCTTGCAGCCAGGCCTGCTCGGCGGCGAAGTCCTGCTCGTAGCGATCTCCGCGCCGGACGCGATGGAGCAAGCGGCGCCGGAGCAGGTCTTCAAACCAGAGTCCTGCCGGGGGCGCGTCCGAGACCAGCCGTTCGGCCCGGAGGAACTCGAGAAAGACGGTGTTGCGGGCGTCGGAGAACGGGCGGCCCCGGCCGGTGCGCGCATCGGCGACGGTTTCGGGCCGGTAGTGATCGGCATGCGCCACGACGAAGCTCCGCCGGTCCCAGAGGCGGAAGTGCAGGCGTTCCTGCGGCGGGACCTCGTGCTCGGGGTCGGCGCCCTCGTCGTAGGCAAAGGTGACGGGCAAGGACGGTGGGTGGGGGTGTGTCAGCGCCCGGGCGGCGTCGCGAAACGCCTGGCGCAGGCGAAGCAGGCGGTTGTAGCGGAGGTGCGCTTCGATCCGGAGGGCGGTGAACTGGGGCAGCACGGCGTCGGTTTCGGCCTTTCGGTTGAGCCGCTGCTGGCGCTGGAGCTCGGCGCTCTTGATGAGGCCCTCGACCTGGTCGGGGCTCACGACGGGGAGGACAAAGCGCTGGTACGGCCCGCGATCGGCGGTGGGGAGGGTCGCGAGCCAGCGCCGGAGCAGCCGGGAGGTGGTGTTGTAACAGCGCCAGAAGCCAGTTCGAACGGACTGGCGGTCGTGGGGCCGCACCTCGGCTTTGAGGTACGCGACGAGGTGATCGGCCCGCCAGTCGGCCATCGTGGTCAGGCCCAGCGCCGGGAAGAGCGTGCCGAAGCCGCCGTGGACGACCTGCACGACGCGACGCACGGTGGTGGCATCGCGCCGACGTGCCGACATCACCGCCGCGGCCAAGGCCAGCTGATCGGCCCAGGGCCGGCCCACGACCTTGCGTTCCAGATAGCGGATGAGGCGCTCATGGACGTCTGGCCAGGCGCCCGGGGTGATCGGATCACCGGCCGTGCGGGGGGCGCGCAGGACGTCGGGCGCGATGGTGCCGGCGAGGCGCTCCCAGGGGCGGGGCAGGACGTCAAGCGCCACCGCCGGCCCCCTCACTGAAGCGGCGGAGGTAGACCCATTCGGGGTCGTCCAGGACGGGCCCGGGGCCGGGGGCCAGCGCCCCGCTGGGGTCGGCAGGGCGTGGGCGGCGGGGGGCTGCCAGGGCCGCGCGCAGGGCGTCGTCCAGACGCGCGTGCACGCGGTCCTGGATCTCGGCATGACGGACGGTGTCGAAGTAGTGCTCGTAGGCGGCGAGGGTCTGCTCGCCGCGGCGCCACTTCATGTACTCGATGAGCTCACGGAGGCGGCGGGTGACCGCGGCCTCCGTGGTCGCGGTCTCGTAGATCTGCCGGACGGCCATGGTGACGTACCAGTGCCGGGCCTGATGCACGTCGGCGTCGATCGCGGCCGCCGCACACGCCGGATTCCAGGCGTTCTCCCGGTAGTGCTTGGGGGTGAGCGGTGTCCGGCGCGCGCTGAGAAACACGGGGGCGGCGAGCACCTCGGGCAGCTGACGGGCAGCCGGCTCGAGGAGCCCGGTGCACGTGAGGCCGCGGGGGTCGAGGCGGCGGCGCTCGCCATCGACGTAGCGCCGGAGCAGCTTGGCGGTGTCGCTGGAGAAACGGAGGAACTTCACGCGGCGGCCGTGGCTGCCTTTGCTGAAGGCGGTGGCTTCCTGGAGCAGGCCGCGCCGCAGCCAATCGCCGAGCGTGAGCCCGGTCACCTCGGAGACCCGCCCGCCGGACTCAAAGAGGAGCCGGGTCACGCACTCCTCGCGGAGCCCCCAGCGGGGGAGGCGGCGGCCGCCCGCGAGCACGCGCGCCGGCAGCGAGGGGTCGTCCACGACCTGCGGCACCCAGTCCGCCCCGACGAGCTTGAAGTAGCTGTCCGACAGGCGGCGCGGCCGGCGGGGTGCGACGACCCCGCTGATCTCAGGCATCCGCGGCCACCCGTCGTCGTCGTCGATCGACTCCTCCGCCCGCGTCATGAGGGTCCGCACCGAGTCCTGCAGCGGATTGGTGAACGCGTAGGCTCCCTGCGCGTGCATCACCCGATAGAAGAGCTTCAGGGCGGACAGGAAGACCCGGATGGTGCTGTGGGTGCCTGCCGTGAGGGAGACGAGCTGGAAGCCCGCGCGATGCGGGCGCACCAGACACCGGTGCTGACACGCCAGGTACGCCTCGACGAGGCGGCGCACGTCAGCCGGCGGGGCGCCCCACTGCCGGCCATCGCCGTGGCCGGCCTCACGATCCACGAACGCAAAGAACGGGAGGAGCGCATGCAGGTAGGACAGCGAGGTGGAGAGGGACACGTGGAAGCGAGCGTCCTTCACGAAGACGGTGAGGGGCAGGTGGAGGCGGTGGCCGCCGTCGAAGACCAGCACGGGATGCCCGTGGTCCACGGCCGCGGGCCTGAGCGCGAACCGGTAGGCGCCGGCGTTCATGGCCTCCTCTCCCGTGCCGATCGCACGTGCACGACGGGCGGTGCGGGGTGGCACGCCGCCGCTCTCAACGACGCGGCCCCAGGCGGTGCGCCCCATGCACTGGTAGCGCATAGACAACATCTCAGATTGTCGGCCAAAGACCTCCATCCTTGTTTCTGGCGGTTTCAGTCTGGGCGCCTCACGCGTCATCCCGAGCTTCGCTACACGCCCTCGGGCGCCCCCGTGTGCCAGATGGGCCTGGCGCTCAACCGCCGCTGGACGAGCCAGGCCGGCGAGGCGCAGCAGGAGACGACCTTCGTGGAGATCACGACCTGGGGCAAACAGGCCGAGACGGTGGCGGCCTATCTCACCAAGGGCCGCGCCGTCGCCGTCGATGGGCGGCTCCAGCAGGACAGCTGGGAGACGGGGGCCGGCGAGAAG
>JACQVE010000146.1 GCA_016209965.1 Gemmatimonadota bacterium
GCCCCCGCCTCAACGTCCGCGCTACCGCCTCCGTAGCCGCCACCACGTAGCTCACGTCCGGATCGCGCGTCTTGGACAAGGGCGTGGGCACGCAAATCGAGATGGCGTCGGCCTGGGCGAGAGCGCAGTCATCGTCGGTCGCGGTCAGCAGTCCCTCGCCTACCAGGGCGGCGAGGATAGGGGATGCGACATCGGCCACATGGCTCCGGCCCTCACGCACTGCGCGGATGACGTCGGGCGAGATGTCGAAGCCCAGCACACGGAAGCCGGCCCTGGCGAAGGCGACTGCGAGCGGCAGGCCCACGTAGCCCAGCCCCATGACCGCGACTACGGCGGTGTGATCGGCGAAGCGTTCCAAGAGATCGGCAGCGGCTGAGGGGAAGGGCGGCCATTGCCCACGAACAGGACTGGATCCCATACTCGTGCTCCGTTACCGAGGTTTGCGCTGCGCACGGCGTCCGCCGCCCGCAGAAGCGATAGGGTCCAGGGAGGGTATCAGCGAAAGAGATCGAGAACGAAGCCCGCCTCGCATTGGCGCCCGCAGAGCCGCTGCGCCCGAACGCAAGCACACCAGTCTGCTGCTTCACTACGGCTCTCGCTCTTGCCAGCCCCGGGCACCTCCGATATGCTTGGGGGCCGCAGCACGGGATAGGCGACCCCTCTCGGCCGGTTCTCCACCAGGTTCGATCCAGGTTGACTCGCCTGCAGCGCGGCTGTTCTCGAGCTCACGACCGACATTCTGGCATGAGGCACCTGTCCAGCATAAGCCTGCTCATCTGTCTGGGGTCGCTCGCACCCCGGGGCGCAGCGGGGCAGAGTCGAGCTGCGGCGGCCCCGGGTCCGGCGGCCGGCACCACCGTGTGCGGCATGACCAGCTACCTCTCGCCCGCCGATCTTTCCGATCCGCTGGCGGAGCTCGAGCGGGTAGCGGAGCTGGCCGGCCGCGTGCCCCTGCGCTCGCGGCTCATCCGCAGGCCATCCTCCCAGCGCATGCTGCCCGCGTGCAGCGGCCAACTTGGCTTCCCCTGGGAGCGCCGGCTGCGCCCGGTGCAGACCGACCACGGCCCGCGCCGCCTCGAGCTGCTGCCGCTGAGTTGGGACATTACGCTGAACACCGGTTACCCTGTCGACCAGAACAATGGCGCCGTCTGGGCGGGGCGCGGGCTCTCCACGGCGCTGCACGGCGGGGTGACTTTGCGCTGGGGACCCGTCTCTGCGGTTCTCGCGCCCATGCTTGCCTACCAGCAAAACCGAGATTTCGAGATCGTCCCCGCTAAGGAGGTGCTCCCGGCGGACAGCGAGTTGCGTAACTACTCCGAGTACCTCTTCCCGCCCTTCGGACCGCACATTGACTGGCCGCAGCGCTTCGGCGACTCGGGGTTCTGGACCTTCGACGCCGGGCAGAGCGCGCTGCGGCTCGATGCGCTGGGTGTGAGCGTGGGCGTCTCGAACGAGAACTTGTGGTGGGGCCCCGCACTGCGGAATCCCCTCCTGCTCAGCAACAGCGGGCCCGGATTCGCCCATGCCTTCGCCGGCACGTCCCGGCCGTGGAATATCCGGGTGGGCGAAGTTGAGGCGGAAGCCTTCTGGGGACGGGTGAGCGAATCAGACTACTTCGATGCCCAGGCCGGAAACGACCACCGGCTCTTCACTGGGATGATCTTCAGTTTCCAGCCTCGCCGGCCCCGGGGCCTCTTCCTGAGCGCCGCCCGGATGTACCTGTTAACGATTCCCCCGGACGGCCTCGGCCCGGTCGAATATCTGCTCAAGCCCTACCGCGGCATCGCCCCGGTGGACACCTTGAATGATCAGCTTATAGCTCTTTCCGCTCGCTGGGTCTTCCCAGAAAGCAGTTTCGAGGCTTACGCTGAGTGGGCGCGCGAAGATACCTGGGCTGACGTGGAAGATCTGCTGGGCGAGCCCAACCACAGCCAGGCCTATACAGTGGGGTTCCAGAAGCTCTTGCGCGCGGGGCCGAGGAATCTGCGGCTCTACGGAGAGATGACGCATCTCCAGAGCTCGAGCAGCTTCCGCAGCGGTCGCCAGCAGGTCAGCTTTTACATCCACTCTCTGGTCAGACAGGGGTACACGCACCGCGGGCAGTTGCTGGGCGCCGCGATTGGTCCGGGCGCCAACAGCCAGACGTTGGGCATAGACCTGCTGACTCGTCGGGGTCGTCTCGGACTTTTTGCCAGTCAGACCGTGTACAGCATGGACGCCTACTTCAAGACCTGGGTTCAGAACGACGCCGCTCGGGGGCGCGACGGCCGTGACCAGGCGGTGAGCACGGGGATGCGCCACACCGTGTTCCTGGGAAGCTTCGACCTGGATTGGCAAGCCAGTTATGAGCGACGCCGGAACCGCAATTTCTCGGGCTTACGCGCCGGACAGTGGGACCCTAGCGAGGAGGGGAACTGGACGGTGGCACTTCGTCTCACCTGGCACCCGGAGGCTGCCATCGCACTGCGCCGGGGCCGGTCCGCGGATTTGCCTGTCAAGGGGAACCAGGTACCCGAGTGAAGGATCTTCTGTTTGCGTCGGTGAGACCCAGCCGGAAACGCCGCCGCACTTGCGGGCTCATCGCCTCAGCTTGCCAGGCTTGCCTGCTGGCGGCCCTGCCTGGTGCAGCTCCGGGGCAGCAGGGCGACAGCGATCGTGCCGCGCCCGCGGCCTGCGCACGCACGCCGTTCCTGGCGCTGGCGGGCGTGAACGAGGGGGCAGGCGATCTGGACCGCGTGGCGGAGCTCGCCGGACAGATGCCCGTTCGCTCGCGCATGATCCGCCGGCCCTCGTCCGACCGCGCGCTGCCACCATGTGAGCGCGCCTCTGGCCTCCCCGGGCAGCGCCGGCACGCGTCCGGCAATGCTCACCGCGCCGTCCAGATCGAGCTGCTGCCCCTCACCTGGGCCAATGCCCTGAACAGCGCCTACCCGATAGCGCAGAACAACGGCGCAGTCTGGACGGGCCGGGGCGTGACTAGCAGTATCCGTGGCGGCGCAATCTTGCGCTGGTGGCGGGTATCCGCCACCCTGGCGCCGGTCCTCGCCTATCAGCAAAACAGTGCGTTCCGCACCCTTCCCGTGGCCGAGCCCGGCCACTCCCGCTTCATCTACCCGTGGCACGCGCCGACCATCGATTGGCCGCAGCGATTCGGGGAGGCCGGCTTTTGGACGGTCGACGCTGGACAAAGCACTCTCCGCGTCGATGCGTTCGGCGCCATGTTGGGGCTGTCCAACGAGAGCCTCTGGTGGGGGCCCGCACTGCGGAACCCCATTCTGCTGAGCAACAACGCGCCCGGCTTCCCTCACTTCTTTGCGGGCACATCCCGGCCCCTGGATGTCCGCGTCGGTCACCTGCAGGCAGAAGCTTTTTGGGGGCGCCTGAGCGAATCCGATTACTTTGATGCAGATGCCGGAAACGACCAACGCCTTTGGGCCGGATTCATTGCCGATTTTCAGCCGCGCTGGCTGCCCGGCCTCTTCCTGAGTGCCGCCCGAGTCTACCTCCGCAACGTTCCCCCGCAGGGCTTCGGCCTCCTCGATTACCTGCTGGAGCCCTACCGCAACCTGGCGCCGACGGACACGGTGGACACCCAGATGCTCGCCATCTCCGCACGCTGGGTGCTGCCCGGAAGCGGCTTCGAGCTCTACGCCGAATGGGTGCCGGGGGAATTCCACTGGGACGGCAGCGATGAGGGCCGGGAAACCGATCGCGACCCCGCGTACACGCTGGGCTTCCAGAAGTTGGCCTCGAGCGGTTCGCGCTGGGTTCGCGTCTATGGCGAGCTCACGAATCTCCAGAACTCGCTCAGCTTTCGAAATGGGAAACCCACCGCCACCTATTACACGCACCCGTCGATCCGGCAGGGCTACACCCATCGAGGGCAGATCCTGGGGGCCGCGATCGGCCCCGGCTCGGAGTCTCAGATCCTGGGCGCTGACGTGCTCACTGGCTGGGGTCGGCTCGGGCTGTACGGGCAGCGGGTGGGCTACGACGATGACGCCTATCACGAGACCTGGGCTGAAAACTACGGGTTCCACGGCCACGACGTTGCTGTGACTTTCGGAGTGCATCAGCTCTTTTTCCTGCGCCAGTTCGACCTCGGCTGGGAAACTAACCTGACCAGGCGCCGGAACCGCAACTTTATCAGTCTGGATGGTGTGAACTGGAACTTCCGCAAGGATTGGAATTGGGGCCTTCGGCTTCTCCTGAGCTGGCGTCCATTTTCGTCCCGGCCCTCCCTGGCGGCTCAGCAGTCGCCGGAGCGCGAACTCGGCCGGCGGGACGTGCCTTGAACAGCTCGCGCAAACTTCGGTCAGCGGCCCTGGACGGGCGCTGGTATTGTCCGGGTTACGTAACCGCCGCTGCCAAGCTGCCCCGAGCCGCCGTACCCCCAGCAATATGTCAGGCCCTGCTCGCTGACGCCGCAGGCGTGGCGGAATCCGGCGCTCACGCTGGTAAAGAGGAGGGCACCGCTGACTGGAACTGGCATGGCGCTGGATTCCAGGGCTCCGTTCCCCAGGCGGCCGTCTTCGCCTTCTCCCCAGCAAAACACCTGGCCCTGCGCAGATACGCCACAAACGTGGTGGTCGCTGCCCGCGCTCATGGCTGAGAACGTCAACCCGCCTGCAACGGGCAGTGGGCTGCCCGACATCTGCACGCCCGGAACGCCGAGCTGTCCGCGATCGTTGGAACCCCAGCAGTAGAGCACGGCTGAGAGGGTCAGCGCACACGCATTCTGGGACCCCACGCTCACGACCACAGCGGCCCAGGGGCTGGGCACGAAGGCGGGCACGCTGGTACTCTGCAAATCTCCCGTGCCAAGCTGCCCCACGCGATTATCGCCCCAGCAGTAGGCGCTCCCGCTTGTCGTTACACCGCAGGTATGGGTGTGCCCGGCAGCGATGGAGACGAAGCGGAGTCCCCCCACCACGAGAACGGGGTGAAGCGCGTCCTCGGTGGACCCGCTCCCCAACTGTCCATAGAGGTTGTTCCCCCAACAGTAGGCCGAGCCGTCGAGCGCGATGCCACAGGTGTGTCCGTGCCCCGCGCTGAGGGCTCGCCAACTCCAACTGGCCGAGACGGTTGCCGGCCGCCCGCGGGTTTCCCTGGACCCGGTCCCCAATTGACCGTCCGAACCGAGACCCCAGCAGTAAGCCGAGCCGTCGAGCGTGATTCCGCAAGTATGAGCAAAGCCCGCGCTGATCGATCTGAAGCGGAGTTCGCCCTCCACGGGTACGGGCCAGGCGGTTTGCGCCCCGGCCTTGCTCCCTAACTGGCCGGACCGGTTGGAACCCCAGCAGTAGGCGATGCCACCTTGCGCCACGGCGCAGGTGTGGAAATCGCCAGCCCCGACAGCAAGAAAACCCGCTGGCAGGTCCGGGACAGTCAGCTCTCCGCACGCGCCGCAGAGGGGGGCGAGGAGTGACAGAATCGGTGGGAGCTGAAACTTCCGCCTCTTCACGAGCTGCACGCCGCGGGCACCCGCGCTGCCGCCACCTGCTGAGAGGAGCTATTTGCGGGGTGCAATTTGCCCGAATCCGCCAAATCCCCAGCAGTAAGCTGTGCCGTCAGAGGCCACGCCGCAGGTGTGGGCCTGCCCCGCATCAAGCCCGCGCATGAGCGGTAGGCGGTCCACCCGGGCGGGAGTCGTAGAGAGCAGCGTCCCGCCTCTTCCCAGTTGGCCGAACCCGCCGAAGCCCCAGCAATGTGCCTGACCGCTTTCCGTCAGGGCGCACGTGTGCAACCCGCCCGCGCTGATCGCTCGCCAGGCAAGTCCACCGCCCACGCGCACCGGCGCCACTTCGTTCACCTGCTGACCATTACCGAGCTGCCCCTCGGTGCCACGACCCCAGCAATAAGCGTCGCCCTCTGCGGTAATGGCACAGGTGTGCGCGCTCCCCGCGTCCAGCGTGGTGAAGCGATGCCCACCAAGCACTGGGGCGGGGAGGTCGAACTCTCCCCTGATCCCGTTTCCGAGCTGGCCGTCATTGCCACGACCCCAGCAGTACGCCTCCCCCTCGGGGGTGAGCCCACAGGTGTGGTCCGCCCCGGCGCTCAGCATGATGAAACTCAGCCCTCCGTGCACCTCCACGGGTGCGCCCTGTGCAATGTAAGAACCATTGCCAATCTGCCCAAAGCCATTCTGCCCCCAACAGTAAGCCGCTCCTCCCGCTACGCCGCAGGTGTGCCGGCCGCCGGCCGTAATGGAAGCGAAGCCCAGGCCTCCCTGGACCTGGATCGGCGTCGTGTTACTCAGGGGCGGCCCATGGCCCAACTGCCCCTCCTCTCCCCGCCCCCAGCAATATCCTGTGCCATCCTGCGTCGTGCCACACGAGTGTCGGCCACCAGCGCTTACCTGGATCAGGGCGAGGTTCCCTGCCACGGCCTCCGGTGCAGAACTGCTGGTGCGATTTCCATCTCCAAGTTCGCCCTCATCGCCACGTCCCCAGCAGTAAACGCCCGTTGGCGCGGCAACGCCGCAGCTATGCCCCTGCCCGGCCGCCACGGCGGCGAGGTTCACGACCCCGTCAACGCGCTCCGGGCGTGTCGCCCAGCAGTAGGCCAGCGAGCTCGCGGAACCACATTCGGGGTTCTCCTGCCGACCCAGAGAAGCAAAGGTGACCCCGCCGGCGACTGGCACGGGCACCAGGCTCCCACTCCGATTGCCCGTGCCGAGCTGCCCCACCGCACCACTTCCCCAGCAACGGGCCGCTCCCTCCTCGGTTATGCCACAGGAATGCGTCAGTCCCGCTGACACGGTGGCGAACGCGAACTGGCCAGAAACCTGGCTGGGATTCCCCCGCAGCGTGGACGCGCCCTCGCCTAACTGGCCCTCCGCTCCCCTGCCCCAGCACAAGGCACGGGCATCCAGCGTGATCCCGCAAGTATGGAAGCCGCCGGCGCTTACGGCTACGAAGGAATGAGCACCGCTCACCAGCGCGGGCCGATTGCGACTGGTCAGCGTCCCGTCACCGAGCTGCGCCTGGCCGTTCCTCCCCCAGCAGTAGGCCTCGCCGCTCACCGCCAGCCCGCAGGTATGCTCGGAACCAGCAGTGAGATTGGTGAACCTGTGCCCTCCCACCACCGCCACAGGCACTTTGCTGTCCTGATAGCTGCCGTTCCCGAGTTCTCCCTGGGCACCACGGCCCCAACAGTAGGCGGCCAGGTCGTGCGCGATGCCGCAGGTGTGAAAGGCGCCGGCACTGAGCAGGGCAAACCTCTGTGCAGTCGAAACCGGCGTCGGCTCGCGCTGCGTTTCTGCCGATCCGTTGCCCAACTGGCCGTGGAAGTTCCAGCCCCAACAGAATGCCTGCCCATTCCCCGCGAGAGCGCACGTATGCACGCCTCCAGCGGCAAGCGCGGCGAAGCTCCGCCCACCCGAAACCGCTACTGGAACGTTGCTGCTGGCCAGCGATCCCGCGCCCAGCCGGCCAAAGCTGCCTTCGCCCCAACAGTAGGCATGGCCCATCGAGGTTAGCCCGCACGTATGCTGCGTACCCACGCTGACCGCCGAGAATGTCAGACCTCCCGACACTGCGCTGGGCGCCAACGCCGTGCTCGCGCCGCTGCCGAGTTCACCGCTGCTGCCATCGCCCCAGCAGTAAGCAGCGCCCGCTGCGGTCAGACCACAACTGTGCTCGCTCCCGGCGCGAAGTCGCTCGAGCCCGTTCCCCAGCGAGGTATAGGGGACGTCCCCGAGCACGCGCGATGGCACTCCTGCAGGCGCTGCATCCCCGTTGCCGAGCTGTCCAGACACACCGAAGCCCCAGCAGTAGGCCACCCCCTCCGCTGCGATGGCGCAGGTGTGCGCCTGGCCCGCCAAAACTGACACCACGGCCGGGAGATCGGCCACGCGCACCGGCTGCGCTTGCCGCGAGCTGGGCCCAGCGCCCAACTGGCC
The DNA here is from genome assembly GCA_016209965.1 of Gemmatimonadota bacterium. Taxonomy (NCBI): domain Bacteria; kingdom Pseudomonadati; phylum Gemmatimonadota; species Gemmatimonadota bacterium. The sequence continues at coordinate 7,904 of JACQVE010000146.1, forward strand.
GAACCCACCGAACCCCCAACAGTACGTTTCACCCGCCAGTGTGACGCCGCAGCTATGCAATCCACCGGCGCTGATCGACCGCCATTTCAGTGCTCCACTTACCGCAACGGGCAACGTCTGGTTAACCGCTTGCCCATTCCCAAGCTGCCCCTCCGTCCCGCGCCCCCAACAGAAGGCAGCGCCGTCCAGCGTGACAGCGCAGGTGTGCATTGTACCCGCGCTAACAGTGACAAAGCGCCGCCCGCCTGGCACCATGATGGGCACGTCCCGGTCCTGGAAGCCGCCATAGCCGAGGCGTCCGTCAACGGCTCGGCCCCAGCAGAAGGCAGCGCCGTCCAGGGCGATGCCGCAGGAGTGTTCGTCGCCGGCACTGACAACGGTGAACCGAACCCCACCGCTAATCTCGACGGGCACGCCCTGCGCTATCGCCGACGCGTTACCTACCTGCCCGAATCCATTAGCGCCCCAGCAGTAGCCGCTGCCCCCTACCGCCACGGCACAAGCGTGCTGGCCGCCGGCGCTGAGCGAGGTAAACCTCAAGCCGCCCGAAACCAGAACCGGTATCGCGCTACTTGCGGATCCTCCCGCCCCAAGCTGCCCCTGTGTACCGAGACCCCAGCAAAAGGCGTCGCCACTCATGGTCAAGCCGCAGCTATGAGCCCCGCCCACCGTCACGGCGCCCATGGGCTCTTGCGCCAGCACCGCGACCGGTACCTCTGCGTTGCTCCGGCCGCCATTGCCGAGTTGACCGTTCGACCCGCGTCCCCAGCAATGCACCGTAGCTTCAACAGTGACCGCACAGACGTGCTCTCGGCCGACAGCCATGGGCGCGCTCACAACTTTCACCTCAGCCGTGCCCGTCACTCCGTCTACGGTCGCGGCCAGGGTGACCTGGCCTTCCATCACTCCGCTTACCAGACCGAGGCTATCGACGCTGGCAACCGATGTGTCGGAGCTCTCCCACTGTACCGGCCGATTCGGGAGCTGCATACCGTTCGCGTCCTGGAGCTGCACGCCGAGCTGCCTCGTCTCGCCAACAACCACCAGCGCCACTGCCGGCACGACCCGGACGGCTCGCACCGGGCCAGCCAAATCTGTCGGGCCATCGCAGGCGGCAAGGAGGTGGACGCAGACAGCACTCGAGGCGGTCCAGCCAACCCATTTCCCTATTCGCCGGCCGCTGGCTCGTCTGGGTGCGCCCACGGCATGTTCGGGAGCGGCGCGTGCCAGGCTCGAGGACCATGTGGGCCGCCCGGTGCCGCACTCCACCACCGGCGGCGCGCGGCGACCCCCGGCCCCCGGCTTGTGGGCAGGACTATGGAAGATGATGCCGATGGGATGAGCTCGGATGCGGCAGCAGCAGCGGCCTAGCCTGGCTTCCCACGGTAAGGAACGGCTGGCGTGGAAATCCAGGCTAGCCGATCTTCTTGCCCGCGTAATAATAGGCGTACGAAGCCCTCGAGCCGTAATGCACTTGTCGTTTGTGGTCGACGTCGTTCAGCACAGCTCCAAGTACCGGGGCACGCACGTTGCCAAGCTGCTCGATGGCATAGGCCAGGGCGTCGCGGTCGGTCACGCCGGCGCGGGCCACCAGCAAGACGCCGTCCGAGTTGGTTCCCAGCACGGCGGCGTCGGTGACGACGTTGAGGGGAGGCGCGTCCAGGATCACCGTGTCATACGAGCCTTGCAGTTGCTCGAGCAGCCGGTGCATCCGCGGGGAGCCCAGCAGCTCTGCGGGATTAGGCGGCAGCACGCCTGTACTGAGCAGGTCGATCACGCCGCTGTCGCCCACGTCGATACCCTGCACTGCAGCTTCGACGGGCTCCCTGCCCAGCAGCACCTCGGAGAGACCTGGTTCCCGCAGCTTGCCGAACACCTCATGCAGCGAGCCGCGCCGGAGGTCCGCATCCACCAGCAGAATGCGCGCCCCTTGCTGGGCCAGCGTGATGGCGAGATTGGTGGCCGTGGTCGACTTGCCGTCCCCGGGCATGGCGCTGGTGAAGACCAGGGTCTTGAGCGCGCGCTCCGGAGAAGAGAAAGTGATGTTCGTGCGCAGGTTGCGATACGCTTCGGAAACTGCACCTCGCGGATCGCGGTGCGTGACCAGCCGCGGCTCGATGGACGTGCCGTCTCGGGCCGGCGCTCCGGGCATGCGCCAGCCGCGCCCATTAGGCGAAGCTGCCTCTCGGATGCGCGGAATCAGCCCCAGCACAGTCAGCCCTGTGGCGAGCTGCAGGTCCTCGCGGGTGTGCACACTGGTATCCAGATATTCTCGCCCGAACGCCATGCCCAGGCCCAGAGCCAGACCGAAGAGCAGCCCGAGCGCCAGGCTGAGCGGCTTGCGCGGCTTGATGGGCCGGAGAGGCGAGATGGCCGGATCCACGACCCTCACACTGAGGTCCTCCACCGCGGCCATGATCTCCGCTTCCTTGAGCCGTGTCTGCAAGAGCGCGTAGACCTCGCCCAGCACTTTGCCCTGACGCTGCAGCCGCGCCAACGCGATTTCTTTGGCCGGGATCCCCGCCAGTTCGTCGCGGAAGGCCATCAGGGCCTCGTTCAGCGACGCGACCTGACTGGTCAGGCCAGAGAGATACGTGGTAGCGATAGAACGAAGCTGGTCCTCCAGCTCATGGATGCGGACCGTAAGTACCTGGACATCCGGATCCTGCAGGGTCCTCCGGTTGAGCAGGGAAGCGCGCGCGTTCTCGACCTCCGCCAGCAAGCGCAGGAGCTCGGAAGCGGCGGCGTTCCTGAGCAGGGTGGGGAAGGCCATCAGCCGCCGGTAGGGCGAGGCCTCGACGCCGCGCGCCGCCGGACTCGAGCCTTCCACCTCGCGGACCAGCTTCACCAGCGCCGCCCGCTCGGCCTCGACCATGTCGCGCTGCGCCTGCATCTCGGCCAACCGTTTCACCTGCGCAGTGGCTTCCGCCTCCAGGCTGACCACGGCCTCCCCCTCCCGGAACGAGCGGAGCGCCTCCTCGGACGTGGTGAGCTGTTGCGTGAGCGCGGCGATCTGGTCGTTCAAAAAGTCCACCGTGCTCCGCGCCTCCGCCTTCTGAACCCGCTGGCGCTGCCCGATGAAGTGCCGGGCGGTCGCGTTCGCCACGTCGCGGACCAGCTCGGGATCAGTTCCCTCGTAGCGCACGACGATGATGTCCGCTTCCCGGTTCGGCCGCGCCACGGAGAGCGTACGCTGAAGCCGCTTCACGGCAGAAGGGAAGGAGGCCACGCTCAACTCCAGCAACTCGTGGCGCGCGGCTGCCGGTGCCAGCGCCAGACGAAGCCCATCCAGGGTGATCGGTTCGCCCACACCAACGTCGCCGTAAGCCACAACGCGCTTGCGCGCGAGGAATCCGCCCTCCTCGCGGAACTCGCCCTGGACCTCGAAGCGCCCATCTGCTCGCCCCCGCAGGCGATACCGTGCCGCCGGAGCCGAGCGGGTCACTTCCAGCAGCGACAGCATCGAGCTGCGCGGGCTGCGGCGGGGCTTGCTCACGACTACCTGCAATCCCAGCGAATCCACCACGACTTCGGCCAGCGTGCGACTGCGCAGCACCTCCATTTCAGTGTTGATCTGGCTGCCCGACCTGAGGGTCTCGAGCGCATCCAGCACGGCAATGTTTGATTTCCGTTCGTCCACCCGGATCGAGGTCGCCACCTCGTAGACCGGGACGGTCGTGATCAGGAACAGGACTGTCGCCGCCAGGACCAGGGCGGGCACCCCCAAACTGAGCAGCGGGTGCCGGCGCGCCACGTTCCACAGGGAGCGAAGCCGGACCTCTTCCTGCCGGCGAGCCGGTGGAATCGAGACTACACGATTTATGCTGTTCATCTAATTTCGGCCACGGTCAGTTTTTGTTTAGAATGATAGCCAGCATGATTCCCACACCCGTGGTCATAATACTCACGGCCACGCCGTAATTACGGGCCAGCCAGCTTCGCTCCGGCACGTAGACCTCGTCGCCCGAGCGCAACGGCGAATCCGTTATCCTCGTCCGTTCATTCAGCTCCGCTACGATGCGCTCGCCGTCACGAAGTATCTCGATCCTGTCCCGCCGACCTACGCCCGTGGCCCCGCCTGCGAGCGCAAGCCCGTCGCCGAGCGACATGGTCAGATCCAGGCTGTAAAGCCCGGGTCGGTGCACGGCGCCCAGGATCTTCACGCGCCGCAACACGATGACATCCACCACCGGATCGCGGAGGTAGGTCTCGAGTTCCTCCACCAGCCGCGCCTTCAGCGACGCGGCTGTTTCCCGGGTGACGTCGTAAGCGCCCACCCTGGGAAGCACGGCTACGCCGTTGTCGTGCACCGGGAACTCGCCCGTCATATCCGGCTCGCGCCACACGACCAGCTTGATGACGTCGCCGGCGCGCAGGTATTCGCCCCCCGGCTCGGCCTCGAGCGCAGGCATGGATTTGGATTGCGCCAGCGCCAACGAGCTGGCCGACAGGAGCAGGGCGAGCAACCAAGTGCATCGGGATATTTCTGTCATGACCAGCGGAAAGTGCGAGTTGTCAGGAATTCGGATCGCCGGAGCTGGCCCTGCGACACGGTTATGCCCCGGTCAGATCGCAACTTAGGCCGGCGCTCCCGCTGCGGCAAGTAGAGCAAGAGCATCGAGTCCGGCAAGCTTGCGCGTACCCGGAAGCGGCGCCGGAAGCGGCGCTGGCCGGTCGAGCTGCCCGAGGCGCAGCGCCAGCGCCTCCGGTCGCTCGGCCAGCGAAGCATCGACGTGCGGCGTGGTGATGAGCTGGGTGACACCCTGCTGCTGAAAGCGACGCAGCGCGGCGGCCGACTCGTCCAGATCACGGGCTCCGTCATCGACACCGGGGACCAGGTGGTTGTGAAAATCCGTGCCACCGCGCACGCTTCGCGGCCCCTATCCCCTCGCTCCCAACTGGCCGCACAGGACCTGGACGAC